>CALLBH010000203.1 GCA_938001945.1 uncultured Robiginitomaculum sp. | reverse complement strand
ACATTATCAAATATCTCACACGCCAGCTGGAGCGCGCGGCGCGCCGATGCGCCGTCATGATTACGGCCCAGGAATTTAAGAATATGATCGTCGAAACTTTGAATGCCCACGGAAAGCCGGTTTAGCCCGGCCGCTTTATAGGCCTTCCAAATCTGTGCATCACAATCATCTGGGTTCGCTTCTAAGCCGATTTCAATATCCGGCGCAGCGCTCCACAAATTCGTGCAGGTCTTCACCACCGTTTCAATTTGCTCAGGCGTCATCAAGCTGGGCGTACCGCCACCAAAATGTATGGACGTTAGATGGCGCGGCCCTGTGACGCTGCGCCAATATTTTAAATCATTGGCAATGGCTGTGATCAAATCATCGCCCGCCTCCCCTTTGGATTTATAGACATTGAAATCGCAATAGGGGCAGATGCGCGCGCAATAGGGCCAATGAATATAGACCGCGAGCGGACTCACGCGCGGCTTTCAAATTCCGCTTTGATCAGCTGCGCAAAAGCATCGGCGCGGTGGCTCATAGCATGTTTATCGGCGGGGTTCATTTCGCCAAATGTCACATCATGGCCGATAGGCTGAAAGATCGGATCATAGCCAAACCCTTTGCTGCCGCGCGCGGGAAAGACAATATCGCCTTCAACCTTGCCGACATATGTGCGCGCTTTGCCCGTGGGGAAAGCCAGCGAGAGCGCGCAGATAAATCGCGCACTTGTCGCGCAGCTCCCCGTCTTATCCATGGCCTCTTGAACGCGGGTCATGCCCAGTTGCCAATCGCGCGCGCCCTTTTCATTTTCTGTCCAGCGGGCACTATATATGCCCGGCGCGCCTTTAAGCGCGTCCACGGCGAGCCCGCTATCATCGGAAAGCGCGGGAATGCCCGCGGCTTTGGCCGCCGCAATCGATTTAAGCTCTGCATTGGCTGTAAAGGTCAGGCCCGTTTCCTCGACATCGGGCAAACCCAGCTCTGCGGCGCTCTGGGTAATAATTCCAAAGGGCACAAGCAATTCTCGGATTTCGCGCACTTTGCCAATATTATGCGAGGCCACAACAAGGCGATCAAATTTCGTTTTCATAACTTATCCTTCAGGCCCCCGCCCGGATATATATACGTTTATGACGCATATGCTATAAAAACCATCTGCTGTGAAAATACCGATGCCCCTAAAACAGACTCAATCTTCCACACAACCATGAAGATTAAGTCCAGCCATTACTGGCTGCGAGCCATTCATCTGCCGCGCGTTGAGCGTCTTTGTTTGAGCGATTTTAAGCCGCTCGTTTTGGTCTTGCTATGTGCAAAGCGAATAAGGGAGAAAAGAGAAATTAGACAAAACACTTTTTCTTGCTAAAGTTGGATAATGGTCTTTAAATTTTTCAAAAGAAAATCTTCTGCAAGTAGTCCTGCAATACCGCCAAAGACTTTTTACGGCGGACCTGTGCTTGAGATATTGGATAATTGCGCCAGAGCTTTTACTTTCCCAATGTTGGACAATGGATACTACTACCTTGCGGCAGCAAGGCTGACGGCATTTCATGGGAATGGTGACTGGGCCCTTGTGATAGAGACTTTTGGTTTTTCTCCAAGAGCGGTGCATCCTAGCTTAACAATTCAAACTTATGGCTCAAAACTCATTAATCGCCCTAATGCGAAAAATTATGTAACCCAAGAAGCCTTCGATAATTATCTCTCAAACAATCCCCAGAATGAATATAAAACATTTTGGCCAATCGAAAACGATGACTGGATGGATGAGGAATTCTGTGAACATATCAAGGAAGTAGGAAAATTAAGATTACGGGGTTTGGAAATACCTTTACCGCCAAAGGCTGAATATGCGGCCGCGTCAATTGTCCTTGAAGAGGACCGCCCACTTACATTTGAGCTCTGTCGATTCCTCGCTGAAAATTATCGAGATACCATTCTTGGAACCGACGCCGAAAAGCGATTTAATGTGCCGGAGAGTTTATTTCCCATTTTGACTTTAGATGACTGGCATCATCCAAATTTGGCAATCGAGGAATTACCAAGCCAGTTAGAGAGCTTTCAGCAATTGCAAAAAGTATTACTTACCGGTGACCCTAATCCCTACACCCAACCGAGAGAAGGCAATACCCATTGGTCAAATTGGCCAGAGGGTGGGACACTCTAAATGTTGAGAAACCAATTTGATAAGAGATAAACCTCTAATTCCGCTTTGATAGGGATTACGAAATTCGTGAATGGCCTTCTTTGGGCGTTTTAAGCCACTCACAATTTGGATTTAGTGATCAACCCAGCTTTAGCCAGTTTGCCGGGTACCACAATATAAACCTTCTTAATCTGCTGTCTTGCCACGCAAGGGGCAATTGTCTAACCCTATGCATATTAATTACGGGCGGGCTTTGATGAGCAAAAAATCCAAAGACATGATGGATCATGATTATGACGATTTTGATCTCGAAATGGATGAAATCGAATTAGACGGACAGCCCTTGCGCTCGGCTATGGCGCTGGATATTTTCCTCTCCTTTATGAGCATTCTCGCCTGGGTCTGGCTTGCGCTGATGGTCGTTGGCATGGGCATCGCATTATATATCACCATGATTGGTATGATCCCGGGTTTTGAAAAACTGGCGGATATCCCCGATAATGTGATTACGATCTGGACGGGCGTCAAAGTGATTGGCGCCATTATCGCCATTTTGGTTCTTCAAGAGCTGCGCAAGATTTCCAAGACATTACTGCGCGGGGACCCCTTTGTGCCGCGCAATGCCTCGCGTCTGCGCCGGATATGGATGACTGTCGCAATTGGCGAAGCGGTCCGCACGGCGCTTATGTTTATGGTCATGTTATATGTCTGGAAACTCGATGATTTGAATTTCGCCAATAGCTGGTTTGGCGATATTACGGGTCTGAATAGCGGGAGCAAAGAAATTCCACTGCGCTGGGAAGTCTGGTCCATGGTGTTAATTTTGATTGTTCTGGCGCAAGTTTTCCGTCAAGGCGCAGCCATGCGTGAACAAGAAAAGCTGACGGTATAATTATGGCCATTCGCGTCAATCTGGACATGATTCTGCTCGAGAAGAAAATGTCCCTTACCGAGCTTGCAGAGCGCGTCGGCATTACGCTGGCTAATTTGTCGATCCTAAAGACCGGCAAAGCTCGCGCTATGCGCTTTACGACGCTCGAAGCCTTATGCCGTGAGCTTGAATGTCAGCCCGCAGATTTGTTGATCTACGAGCCGGACGAAGATGAAGCGGAGTAAACTCCGTTTTAAGCAATTTGCGCTAAGCCGCGCTTATGAAATTTTATCGGTTATGGGGCGCGGTATTGACCGCTATGATTTTAAGCGGCTGCGCGTCAACGCCGCAGAGCTCGCAACATGCGATCTCAACATCCAGCACAAAGCCGGTTTCGGTGAAACGCGCCATGAGCGACGCCAAGCTGGCTTTGCCTGATCAAAGCTATTTTCATCAACAAGACCCGCGCTGGGCGCATCACCAAATGGGCGGCTCCGGGGAAGCGTTACGCAGTGACGGCTGTCTTGTCACCGCCGCGGCGATGGCGCTGTCCAATCTTGGCTTTACGACAAATCCCGGCGATCTAAATGCCCGCCTTAAAGCCAAAGACGGATTTACGTCTCAAGGCTGGCTGATTTGGAGCAGCGTTGAACGCGTCACCGGCGGTAAGGCCAAAGCTCGATTTTTTAAATCCGGCACGGATTCTGATGTTCGCGCTTGCATGGCCGATGGGTATTATCCGCTCGTGAAATTCAAACTACCCAGCCGCCGCAGCCATTGGGCGATGGTTGTCGCCGATAGCCCGCGCGGATTTTATGTTCGGGATCCCATGGTCAATATGCAAACGCCCATTCCGCTCGCGGCGCGCGCCTCCGGAATTGAGTCTGTTCGGTGTATTGGCTTAGACGCCTAGCCTAATACGGCCGGTACCTTAAAATCGCATCGCGTTTGTCTTTTAAGTCGCGAAGCCGAAGACCGACCAGTTCAGATGAATCAACAAATCCATCTTGATTGACATCTGTGATGTAAAACTCGGCTCTTACAAACCGCTCAACAGTCAAATTATAGCGAGATGCCTCGAGGCGATACTCACCCGAGGGTGTCATGGCGTCACGATATTCATCAAGCGTAAGCTTCAGGTCGCCATTTTTGTCCATATATGACATGTCCAATTTGATCGCGGCCCGGCCCACTACACCTGCTAAGTCGGCAACAGGGCGTGAAAAATCAAAAGCGGCTTTCTTAGCCAATCTCGCGAGACCCGTATCCACGATGGCGGAGCGTCCCATCTCTTTGACATTTTGAAAAATCTTTTCGGGCAAAACATCCGAGCTCTGCGGTCGATCCAATTCAGGCAAGCTTTGACAAGCCGCTAATGTTGCGGCCATCACTATTGCGCATATAAAATGTTGTATCTTGGTCATTCCAAAGCCTTAAGCGTTTTAGCTGACCCGAGCAATATAGATTTATCACTGGCATGCTATCGCGATTGCATATTAGTTCTTGATTTGTTCTTTTGTTCGTGATTGAAGAAAATATGTCAGTCGCAATCTCCACCGTCGCCTTTGAAGGCACCGAGGCCCGCCGCGTCCATGTGCAAGTCCAGCTTACGCCCGGCAAACCTATGTTCAATGTCGTCGGTCTTGGCGATAAAGCCGTCGCCGAGTCGCGCGAACGCGTTCGGGCGGCATTCGCATCACTCGGTCTGCGCCTGCCGTCCAATCGCATTATTATCAATCTCGCCCCCGCTGATCTTCCCAAAGAAGGCTCACATTATGATTTGCCAATTGCTTTGGCGATCATGGCTGCGATTGGCGTGGTTCCGGCAGATATGATGGCCAGTTATGCCGCGATTGGGGAACTTGGTTTGGACGGCTCTATCTCTGATGTGCCGGGCACATTATCCGCCGCCGTTATGGCCAATAGTTTTGGATTGGGGTTGATTTGCCCGCAAGGCAATGGCCCCGAAGCCGCTTGGGCCGGGGATTTAGATATATTGGCGCCGCAAAACCTCGTGCAACTTATCAATCATTTTAAAGGCAGCCAGATCCTATCGCGTCCTGTGGCGGGTGATCTTATTGATGATGCCAGCGCGCCGGATATGCGTGATGTGCGCGGCCAGGAAACCGCCAAGCGGGCGCTGGAAATTGCCGCAGCAGGCGGTCATAATTTATTGATGGTCGGTCCGCCCGGCAGCGGAAAATCTATGCTCGCCGCGCGCCTCCCGGGGTTACTACCGCCCCTTGCGCCGCGTGAATTACTCGATGTGTCTATGGTGCACAGCGTTGCAGGCCTGCTTGAACGCGGCCAGCTTTCGCGCGTGCGCCCTTTTCGATCACCCCATCATAGTGCGTCTATGGCCGCTATGGTGGGCGGGGGGAGCCGCGCTAAGCCCGGCGAAGCTTCCCTTGCCCATCACGGCGTCTTATTTATGGACGAGCTACCTGAATTTACGCCTCAGGTTATTGATAGTCTGCGCCAACCCCTTGAAACGGGCGAAATCGTTGTGGCGCGCGCCAATGCTCATATTAAATACCCCGCGCGCTTTCAGCTCATTGCGGCGATGAATCCGTGCCGCTGCGGCAGCGGCGGAGCAGACGGAATTGCGTGCCGGCGCGGACCACGATGCGCCGCGGACTATCAGGCGCGCATATCTGGTCCCTTCATGGACCGTATGGATATTCAGATTGACGTTCCAGCTGTCACGCCTGCTGATTTGGCTTTGCCGCCCTCAGAGGAAGGCACAGCCCAAATCGCGCCGCGGATTGCGCGCGCGCGAACCGTTATGATGGAGCGTAATGGCGGCGTTCTGAACGCGCATCTCCCTCAAGATCGCCTTGATCATGTGGCGGAGCTAGACCGCCATGGACAGGCCTTGATCGTTCAGGCGGCCGAAACCCTCGGTCTTACCGCGCGCGGCTATCACCGTGTTCTACGCGTGGCGCGCACTTTGGCCGATTTAGCCAGCTCAGATAAAGTGCATCGCCTTCATATTGCCGAAGCGCTCTCGCATCGCAGATCCCGACAGCAAAACCCGCAAAGCCCGTCGCCTTATGCAAAGCGCAATATGCCCGCATCAACGCGCCCAAATCGCGGAAATTACGGACAATAGCGAAGGTTAATAAAATCAGGCTTGGTAACGTCTTGTTTAGCATAGCCCTGTAACTCTTACACGGAATGATTTGTTTTACCGATGTGAGGGGACCGTAAATGTCACCGGATGATGTATTTGCAGCCCAAATGTGGCCTTGGCCTGACCCGCTTTTAAAGCGTGACCCGATGGGCCGCGTCTTATTTGTAAATGCTGCGTTTTTGCAGCTTTATGGCGGACGCGTTGAAAATTGGGCCGGTCATCCTGTGCAAGGTTGGCCCGCGCCAAACCCTCAAGGCCTGCCTTATCGTTTTGAAACCCGCGCCGGCGAAGGCGATAATGAAATCATCTATGATTGGGTCGAAGTCACAATGGCGGACGGGAATGCTTTGGCATTAGCGCGCGATGTGACCGTATTCCGCCAAGAGCCCCTTATCAGTGAGCCTGTCATTGAGCCGCAAATGGCTGAGCCTATTGCTCCGCCAGCGCCCATCGCGCCGCCCGCGCCAGTTCAAGCTCCCGCTGCAGCGCCCGTGCAGCACGTCCAGCCAGAAACGCCGGCCCCCGTCGCTGCCCCGATTGCCCCCGCCCCTGCCCCTGTTCAGCAAGCTGAACCGGTTCAACACACGCCCGCGCCTGAAATTACGCCCGAGATCGAGATCGCAGCTCCGGCACAGGCGCCAGTTGCTGAATTCGAACCCGAGGCATTTACGCCAAGCGAATTTGAACCTTCAGATTTCACGCAGGACGTCGCTCCTGAACCTCAACATGTTGAACCTGTTGCCCCTCCTGCTCCAGCAGCCCAGCCTGAACCTGTCGCGGAAGCGCCGCGTGAGTTTGAACGCCGCGCCTTGCCGATTGAGAATGGTGACGCCGTATTGGGATCAAATTGGCGCGACGCCGTTATTGCCAAAGCCATTGGCGCAACAGATGAAGCCCCCGCAGAAGACACGCAAATCGAAGCGTCTGCTCCGGAAGCTCCTGAAGAAAGCGCGGAAACAGGCGGCGGATTGCATATTTTGCTTGCCGAGGATAACGCCATCAATGCGCTTTTGACGCGTACACTTCTTGAGGCCGAAGGGTGCACAGTTGAAACGGTCGAAGATGGCGTCGAAGCCGTCAAAGCCATGGAAAATGGCAATTATGATCTCATTTTCATGGATATGCGCATGCCCAATATGGATGGCCTCGAAGCCACGCGTAAAATCCGGGCTATGGGCGCTAAAACCGAGAAGCTCCCGATTATTGCACTTACCGCCAATGCCTTTGACGATGATCGCAATGCCTGTTTCGACAGCGGCATGAATGATTTCATGACAAAACCTGTTAGCGCCGAAGAATTGACGGCCATGGTCGAAACATGGACAAAGAAAAAAGAGCAGACGCAAAGCAACGCCGCTTAATGTGAATTTATTCTCGCTTGGCGCGACAAACGAATCCATTCAATTAACGCAAGTATAGATGCAACGCCGCCAAGAACTGCGCATATGATGAACGCTTTCGCAAATCCATCAGTCTCTATGATTTCACCAATTGTTGGGCGACCCAAAACGCCGAGCAGCATGACCAGTGATACCAGAAGGGCATATTGAACCGCCGCATATTCCTTGTTCACAATTGACGATAAGTAAGCCACAGAGGCTGCGCTAGCCAGGCCAACCGCAAGATTTTCGGCAAAGATAACCGATGTCAGCCGCGCCATCCGCTGATCTAGACCAAAAACCGCAAATAAATCATCAATCTGTGTAAATCCAAGCACAGCGTCGGTAAATTTTGCATCCACCGCCAAATCAGCAAAAAGAAGATTTGTGGCAGCAGCAAGAACAGCTCCGACAAAAAACACGGGCATACGTCCGAAGCGCAGCATCGCTAGTCCGCCCAAAGCAATGCCAACGATTGTAGCAATCACGCCCATCAACTTGGAAGCAAAACCGACCTCTGTCAGTGTATGCCCGAGCGCGCCGTAATTTTCGCCCAAATAAAATGGATAAGCAAAACCACCCCAAATAAGATCTGTGAATCGATACGATAGCACAACCATTAAAACCAAAATCGTCACCCAGCGCAGGCGCGAAACCAGTTCCATCATAGGCTCTAAAATTGCGCGATAGAGAATATCGCTTATGCCGGATGGGATGGCATTAATTGGCTTATTGCCATTTTCGGCAACCTTGCTCAAGGCCACTAATATAGCAGCCACAACGCCAAGCCAGACAACGGTCAACAGTATGACAGCGGGGCCTTTAACGCGAATAAAATTACGAGCGCTATGGTTTTCAGGATCAGTCAACGCGCCGAACATGAAGTCGCCAATAAGATAGAACCCGGCCGCCCAACCTAGAAGCGTCACCCACGTTCCAATCAATCTTTGCTTAGGTGCCAAATTCAAGCCTTGTTTGATTGAGACACCAGATGTCTTACTGTCGCTCGATATTGGCGAACGGCCCGCAATCCACACGCCCACTATCGTCAAACCCATTATCACGGCCAAGCCCATAAAGGTCAGGCGCCATCCAATATGATCAGCCAGAATGAGTGCGATAAAACCCGCCACCCATGACGCGATGCGATAGCCGAACTGCTCAACACTGGAGAGAATATCCAGATGCTGGTCATCGCGCGCAATTTCGATGCGCCACGCCGCAAGAACAATATCAAAGCTGGCCGACGCCACAGCCACCAAAATACTAATGAGTCCAATAAGAGCTAAATTCGCCGCAGGATTAGATACGGCAATTATAAGAAGGCCCGCTGTAACCAACCCCAAAAACACCGTCATCCAGAATCGGCGAGGCCCTAGTTTCAAATTAAACGGCGTGCGGTGACTTTGCAGCGCCGCCGCCCACATGAATTTAAAGGCATAAGCGAGCAGCGCCCAAGACAATAAACCAATCGCGCTTGGCTTAACATCTAGCGTTGTAAGCCAAGCATTCAGCGTTCCGCCTATAGCGGCGTAAGGCAAGCCTGAGGCGAGCCCTAGGATCAGCATGGCGAGAACTTGGCGATCTGTGAACGCCATCTTCAGTGCTGCGCGTGTTGAAACTTTAGCCATAATGTCCTGCCAGATGTGATTGAATTATGCCTAAGGGTGACCGTCAATATTATCAAGACGATTTGCGGAACCCCCTTGCGCTTTGCGGTCTAACTCGCCAATTTGGCGCTATGAGCAGCCTCGCAACATCGCCTAAAAAGCCCAAGAAAAAACCCTCTGGCCCGACGCCGATGATGGTTCAATATTTGGGCATCAAAGCCGAGGCCGGCGAAGATGTTTTGCTATTTTATCGCATGGGTGATTTTTACGAGCTGTTTTTTGATGACGCCGTCAAAGCCGCCGCCGCCCTTGATATTGCGCTAACGCGGCGCGGCAAGCATGAAGGACAAGACATTGCCATGTGCGGCGTCCCTGTCCACGCCGCAGAAGGCTATTTGCAAAAACTTATCCGCAACGGATTTCGCGTGGCGGTGTGCGAGCAAACCGAGAGCCCTATTGAAGCCAAAAAGCGCGGGAGTAAATCCGTTGTGCGCCGCGAGATTGTGCGCCTTGTCACGCCTGGAACGCTCACCGAAGACAGCCTGCTGGATGCGCGCGGGAGCAATTTTATTGCCGCGCTGGCCAGCACAGCTTCGGGCGATTTCGCGCTCAGCTGGGCGGATATTTCTGATGGTCAGTTTTCCATTTTGGCCACGACGCTAGAGGACCTGCCCGCATCGCTTGCCGCCATCAATCCGCGCGAGCTTATTATTCATGACGCCGCCTATGAAGACCCTCGCCTACGCCCGGTTATTGATAATATCAGCGCCGCGCTAACCCCGCTGCCCAAATCGCGTTTCTCGGCGAAATCCGCTGAGCGCATTTTGCGTGACCATTACAATGTAACCGCGCTGGACGCTTATGGTGATTTTTCCAAAGCCGAAATTAGCGCGGGCGGCGTTTTGTTGGATTACCTACAGCTGACCCAAGCGGGCGATAAAGCCCGCCTCGCCCCGCCTGTGCGTGTATCGCGCGCGCAATATATGGCCATTGACCCCGCGACGCGCGCTAGCCTCGAGATCACGCAAAGTAGCCGCGGCGGCAAAGCGGGCTCACTTCTGTCGGTGATTGACCGCACGGTTACAGGGCCAGGCGCGCGGCTGCTCGCCTATCGCCTAACGCGGCCCTTAACCGACATTGCGCAAATTCATGCGCGTCATGACAGCGTGTCCTATTTTCACGATAATCCCGATATTCGCATGTGCCTGCGCGACGCGCTGGACGGGACAGGCGATCCTGCCCGTAGCCTCTCGCGCATATTGCTGGGCCGCGGCGGGCCGCGTGATTTACGCGCCATTGCCTCAGCCTTAAAATGCGGAGAGCAGCTTTGCGCGGACTTTGTTGCCAAAGGTTGGCTCGCGCCGCCAGCAGGGACCGCCAGCGCAATGGATGCTTTGTCGCTCGCGCAAAACCCACAGCTGTCCGAATTTGTCCGTGATTGCACGAAGGCCATAAGCGACGCCCCTCCCCTTCTCGCGCGCGATGGCGGGTTTATAAATACGGGATGGTCACCGGAGCTCGATGAACTGCGCAGCCTGCGGGATGATAGCCGTAAAATCATCGCGGGCCTGCAAGGCGATTATGCGCGGCAGACCGATATATCGACGCTAAAGATCAAGCATAATAATGTGCTGGGCTATTTCATCGAAGTCACGCCGCGCCACGCAGACGGGCTACTTAATGCAGGCCCCGAGAGCCCCTTTATTCATCGCCAAACGCTCGTTTCGGCTGTGCGATTTACCACAACAGAACTGGCGGAGCTCGATACGAAAATATCCGCCGCGGCAGAAAAAACCCTCGCGATTGAAATTCAAATCTATCAGCAATTCTGCGATCGCCTTAATGACATTGCAGCGCCTGTGCGCCGCGCGGC
>CALLBH010000202.1 GCA_938001945.1 uncultured Robiginitomaculum sp. | reverse complement strand
TGATTTACGTTTTTTGACCCATAATTGCGGGCCAAATAATCCCGCGAGCATCAGAAGCGCTGCGCCAAACATCAACAGAGACGGACTATATTGGCGTGATAAATATCCCCAACTGAGCAGCAAGATAAATTGCGGAATGATGATCGCAAGAAGGCGAATAGCAAAATAGGTTTTGACGGCGCCCGCGCTAAAATATCCGGCTTGGGACAAGAGGTAACGCACTTTGGAAATTTCCTCGGCGTCCGGCAGGGTTAAATGCTGCCCGAGTTTTTCAAGCAGGTTTCCACTTTTTTTGTCGTCAAAAACCTCAGAGCCATCGCCCGCGCTATCTTTGATGCGGCGGTCGAGAAGCGCATTATGTTGCAACGCATTTTTAACTGCGATGAAACAGAGCATCAACGACATGCCCATGAAGCACACAGAGACGATAAGTGTGGCATTGATCGGCAATGATGAGGTGAAGAAATCCATTGCGCGCCCTAAATCCGAAATGCGATCATTTTGCGCATCACCAAATTACCGATGCCCATCCATATGACGCATCCCCAAAGACCATAATCAAGCGCGGGGTTATCTTCGACGCTGCCATAGAAGTCTGGCGCGATGAGTTTAATCGCCCCGTAGAGCACAATCGGCGCAATATTTAAAATCAGTGCACTGGCGCGGCCCTCAGCGGATGCCGCTTGGATTTTGAGGCGCATGCGTTGACGGTCACGAATAGTATGGGCGTTGACGCGCAAAAGCTCCGCGAGATTGCCCCCGCTGCGTTCTTGTAATCGGATCGTAGCGGAGAAGAGATCAAAGTCAGGATGACCCACGCGCTCGCTCATGCGGCCAATGCCTTTGCCCAGCGATGTGCCATAGCTAATCTCGTCGCTGGTAATGCCAAACTCGCCGCCAATCGGATCAGACATTTCGCGCGCGACCATATTCATCGCGACAGGAACAGGGTGACCCGCGCCAAGGCTGCGGACAATCACATCCAGCGCCTCGGGGAGTTGACTGCCGATCTTTTTTAGGCGGCGTTTGATTAAAAACCGCAAGCCCATATAGGGCCACAAAAAGGCCGCGCCAAAAGCTAGTCCGACATAGATCAGGCTTTCTTTGGTGAACCACGCAATGATGGGCAGGACAATGAACAGTCCGAGCGTGATAAAGTAAATGCCGTATTTCCCAAGCGGCGCGCCCGATTGCAGAACCATTTTATTGACGGCCTTGATGACCGAAGATAATTCACCGTCTTTATTCAGGCTACGGCTGACGCGCATGCGGGCGATAATGTCGATATTATTTTCGCCGGACTCTAAACGCTTCATCCGCGCATTGGCCATTTTGACACGCGCTGTCGCTTGGCGGCCCGCGCCGACAAGAGTCTGCATGATCAAAAACCCGCAGGCAAAGACCAGGCCGTAAATTATGAAAAGCCCCGTTTGACTCACTGCTCTTCCTCGTGCCCTGCGGGGAGAACGGCGCGCGGGCCAAGAACGCGAGGCTGGAATAAATCTTTATCGACTTTAAGACCACGCGTTAAAATATGATCGAGGCATTTCGGGCGAATACCTGTCGCGCGGTGTTCGCCAATCACTGTGCCGTCTTCGTCAGTCGCCAATTTCACATATTTGAAAATTTCCTGCATTTGGATGACTGCGCCTTCCATGCCGGTAATTTCGGCGACGCTAATCACTTTGCGCTGACCGTCGCTCATGCGCGTGGCTTGGATGATGATACCAATCGCAGAGGCAATTTGTCCGGCAACGGCTTCGGGCGTGATTTTCATATCTCCCATCGCAACCATTTGCTCGAGACGGGTTATGGCGTCACGCGGCGTATTGGCATGGAGCGTGGCCATGGAGCCTTCATGGCCCGTATTCATCGCTTGGAGCATATCGAAGGCTTCTTCGCCGCGCACCTCACCAAGAATGACCCGATCAGGACGCATCCGCAGCGCGTTTTTCACAAGTTCGCGCTGGCGGATTTCGCCCTTGCCTTCGACATTAGGCGGACGGGTTTCCATGCGCGCGACATGGGGCTGCTGGAGTTGCAACTCGGCGGCGTCTTCGATGGTGATAAGACGCTCTTTATGGCTAATACTTTGCGACAAAGCGTTCAGCAAAGTCGTCTTGCCCGACCCCGTGCCGCCAGAAATCAATATGGTAACGCGGCTGGCGCAAGCGGCTTTGAGAAAATCGGCGACCTCTTGCGGCATCGCGCCAAATTCAACCAATTTATCGAAAGTGAACGGCTTTTTTGAGAATTTTCGAATAGAAACCAGCGGCCCGTCTACGGCGATGGGCGCGATGGCGACATTCACGCGAGAGCCGTCCAAAAGACGCGCGTCACACATGGGCTGGCTTTCATCGACGCGGCGACCGACTTGGGACACGATGCGATTAATGATGCGCAGCAAATGCGGCTCATCGGCAAAGCGCACAGGCGTCACGACGAGTTCCCCGCCGCGCTCAATATAAACTTGCTCGTGACCATTAATCAAAATATCGGCAATGGACTCATCCTGCAAAAGCGGCTCGAGCGGGCCAAGGCCGGTCATCTCATCAATCACCTCATTGCCCAAACGGGTAATGTCGGCCTTGTTTAAAACCATCTGATCGTCTTTGGCGATGCGGGCCACTTCGCGCGCAATAACTGCGCGCATTTCATCGTCATCCATGCCTTCAATTGACGCGAGATCAATTTCGTCAAGCAGGCGGCTATGGATTTGCATTTTGGTTTCAAACCATTTTTGCTCAGCCGAGAGCGCATTGGACTTTGTCGGTTTGGGTTTAGATTTCGGCAGAGGCGCAGATGCTTTTGCGAGCTCTGGCATGATGCGCTCAGATGTTACGGGCGCATCTTTCGCTACAGTTTTGACCGCAGCGACATGTCCAATAGCTTGTGTAAATCGTCCCATTTTATTGCCCCCGCGTCTTTACGCTGCCCGGCGACGCCAGCGGCGCGGCTTGGATTTATTGTCTTCAGATTTCAGGCCTAGCCACATCGCAGTGAGCGCGTCGACATCTTTGACATAACGGCTATCGGCGTGAACGCATCCTACGGGCTGTCCGCAATTCATCGCGTCATGAAGCGATTGCGCGTCCGGGCAAATCGTGGCCACCGGCGCGCGGCCAAAGGCGCGCGTAGCATCCTTGGCGCTAAGATTGGATTTCATCGCGCGGCGCTCATAGCGGTTTAAAATCAGCTCCGCTTGAACATTATTTTGTTGGTCCGTTATGGCCTCTGATCGCGCCCGCGCGGCAGCGAGTGACGGGATCGTCATTTCCGTGATGAGGCCAAATTTATCTGCCGCTGCAATGGCGGCATGTGTCCAGGGGCGCCACATGCGCGGCACGTCCAAAATCAGCGCGTCATAAATTGTACTCGCCGCGTCCATCATGGACAGCACGCTGGACGGGTCTACTTCGTCATTTCCGGACAGGCGAGGAGCCGCCGCGAGAACATGTATATCACTTGCATGACGCACCGCCAAAGCGCTGGTTAGCGCGGCGTCAATCGTCGCTGCGCCGCTGCGCAGATGCGCGTGCGTAAGCCGCGCGGGCAAATCCAGATGTGACAACACAGAGCCGCAATCAAAATCCAAATCAATGATGCACACTTCGGGGTCTTTAACGCCGCGCGTACGTAATAATTTCTGCGTACTCAGCGCCGTTTGAATGGACAAAGACGTTACGCCCGCGCCGCCGACTGCACCCATAAATGCAAAGACCTGCGCGCCATTGGCATTATGCGACACGGGTTGCGGCATATCCGGAATTTCTAAATCGCTCATGATCCTGTCCTTAAATCTTCTGCAAGCATAGAGACTTCAACCGTCGGCATTTGCTTGAGTT
>CALLBH010000201.1 GCA_938001945.1 uncultured Robiginitomaculum sp. | reverse complement strand
TGAGCTGGCTTAAAGTGTTTGGCATTGCAAATACGCGCAATCCAATCGTCGCGCAGATCGATCAGATACTTCACGCGCTAACCGAGCCCGTCTTGCGGCCCATTCGTAATATTTTACCGCGCACGGGCATGCTCGACCTGTCGCCCATCGTTGTTTTTCTCGGAATTTTGTTTCTACAAACTTTGATTGCAAACTTTTTAAACGGCCAATATTTGTAGCCTTACTCTACCAAGACCCCGTATTGTCCATAGAGGCCCAAGGCTCTTGTAAAGGTCGCGCATCACCCTTTTGCAGTAATTCTATGGAAATGCCGTCAGGCGATTTCACAAAGGCCATGCGCCCATCGCGCGGCGGACGGTTAATTGTCACGCCTTGGTTTTGGAGATGCGCGCAAAGGCCGTAAATATCATCGACGCGGTAAGCAAGATGGCCAAAATTACGCCCGCCTTCATAGCCTTTTTCATCCCAATTATAGGTCAGCTCAACGAGTGGACTTTTGGACTCTTTGGCTTTGCCTTGATCATCTGCGGCGGCGAGAAAGACCAGTGTGAAACGGCCCTTTTCGCTGTCCTTGCGCATCGTCTCAACCATACCCAGACCGCCACAGAAAAATTTCAGACTTTCGTCAATATCGCTGACGCGGATCATGCTGTGGAGATATTCCATCTTCTAACCCTTCACATCATCAATATTGCCAATGCCGGGGTTATCTGGACTTGGCGCTTTCACAATTGCCGCCGCGGCAGGATCGGTTAGATCGGCGATAATTGCTTCACCTTCCATTGCCGGTCTTTCCGCTTCGAAACGTTCATGACGCGGATGAATGAGCTTGCCTTCATCCCCATAAGAAAAGACGAGACGGCGCCAGTCGGCATCAGTGTAATTAAAGGCCCCGCCCGACGGATCAAGATCCGACCAATCCGGCTCTGTTGGCGCAGTTGCCGCGCGCGACACCCAAAGGCGCGCATCAGTTTGATTGCTGAGCAATGTCTCGGCCTTCGCCGCGAGTTGACACAAACGCGCGCTTGGTTCTGATTTCAAAAGATCGGCGAGCGCGGATAAGGCCGTCACGCCGTCGCCATCACGCAAAGCTTCCTCGGCGGTCACGATTTTACTCTCGCGGTGGTCACTATTGTTTTTGACCAAGGACCGCATCCGCTTCGCGCGCACTTTGGGCGTCTCGCCCATAAATAAATCACGATAAGCAATCGCCAGAGCAGGATGCGGGTCTTTGGACCAGCTTTTCTCAATCAGTTTTGCCGCGCGGTCATTATCGCCGGCCCGCACCAAGAGCTGCGCCGCAAGCGCCACGCCGGGCGCAAAAGCCGGGTCTTCGGTGGCAACGCGCTGGGCCTTTTCGCGGGCCTGATCATATTGCCCGGCATCAGCAAAGTCATCAGCCCAAGCCGTGTGCAATACTGTGCGGCGGCGCGCGGCAATCTCTTTGGAGATATGTTTACGCGATAAGCCATCTTTGAGCGTCGCGAGCGCTTTTTCCCATTCAGACTCTGCTGTCTGCGCGGCAAATAAAATATCCATTGCCCATTTCGCATTCTTACTCTCGCCATAAGCTTGCTCAGCATGGCTGCACGCTGTCGGCAAATCGCCGCGGCCATAGGCCAATGTGGCGAGTCCGCGCTGCGCGACTTTGCGGGTGCGCTCATCATCGAGCATCTCAGTATAGCGCTGCTGCGCCTCAGCAGGATCACCGGACACCTCAGCCGCTTGGGCCGCAACAATATTGCCGAGCGCAGGGCGGTCAATGAGCGTACGCGCGCGCGCCGCTTTCTTACGGGCCTTATCGGCATCACCATCAGAGGCGGCAATGAGCGCGTCTTCCATGGCTTCTAAGGCTTTGCCGCGTTTGCGTCTGGACACACCCGAACGCAGACGCGCGGGAAGGTCATACAGAAAATGCAAAAAAGACCAGATCAAAATAATAGAGAGCATTGCGCCGATAGCGACAAGCGCCAGAAGCTGCATGGATATTTTATATCCGCCCAACGGGGCTATGGCATCTTTATCGGCGAAATTGACCATCAAGAACCGGTCGCCGCCAATATATAACAACACCCCTGCCACCAGCACGGCCAGAACTAGAGTCACAATTAACCAGCGTATTAATGTCGATTTCATAGAACGATCCTTTGTTTCGTACTTTATTCTTGATCCGCGGCAGCGGTCAGCCATGCCTGCGCCGATGTCTGTACGGCAGGGCTTTGACGTTTAATCAACTCTACTGCGCCCGCAATATCACCGCGCTTTGTTAATTCCTCAGCGCGCGCAATATCGCGGCGCGCGCTTTCTGCTTCGCTCGTGCCGGATTGCATATGCTGATCAAGCTGGCGTTTGAACCAATTTTTAGACTCGCTCGGCGCGACGTCAGATTTCACAGCCGCAAGCATCGCCGCGCGCGGGAAGTTTCCGATAAAATCGTAGTCAGATATTTTTGTTGGCGCAAGCGCAGCTGCGGCTTGCGTTGACGCTGGCTCAACGTCACCCTTATTGCGCGCCGCATTATTTGGCGGCTCAGTTGACGCGCCGCCTTGCGGCGTCGCGGCGTCGCTAACTTCGGCCGTCTTTGCTGTGCCTGCCGTTTCATATGAAATGACAGACGGCTTTGTTATGATAAGTCCTTTGGAGCCGCCACCTTCCGAGGGACTCGCAGCCATTTCAATGACTTTGGCTTCCATCGCGTCAATCCGTTCTAAGATTAGGTTCGGCTGCACTGAGTCCTCTTCGCCCAACATCGCTTCGGTGAGATCCATGCGCGCAGCCATATCAGAACGCGCCGAGGCGGCCATTTCGATAGCCGCAGCATTTTCATCAACGGCGCCCGATACGGTTCGGATTTGCGCGCGTAGGCCTTCAATGTCAGGAGCAGCACTTACATCCGAGCGCGCTTCGGCAAGCCTTTGCTGTTGCGTTTTGATTTGCGCTTCGGCGGCCGTTAAGCGCGATTGCAACTCTGCCATCACCGCGTTGTCGTCCGAGCTATTGTAATATTGAGGACCGAGCCAGCCAATCGCGCCGCCAATGCTTGCCGCCAAAAGGCTACACAACGCAACCGTGGCTATGCCCACGCCGGATTTTGGAGCTTTCGGTTTTTTAGGCGCTTTAGGTTTTGCGGCCTTTTTAGGTGAAGCTTTATCAGGCGAATCTTTGCCTTTTGAGGGCTCAAGGGCTTCATCGCGTTTCTTGCTCTCTTCAATGCGCGCCTTTAGCCGCTCTTGCGCCGCTTTGACTTCGGCATCATCGATTTGCGGAATTTTACCGCTATCTGTCTTTGGTGGCTTGGCCATTGGGGCTCCTTCTGCCTTTAACTTAGGCGCGCGAGGCAGCTTTCTCAAGCGCTACCATTAAGGCCGCGTCATTTGGCGAGCTCGCAATATAGCGGCCGGCAAAATCGTGACCTGCAAGACACGCATCAATATTCTCTGACAGTGACACCACCGTCAGGCGCGCAGCCATATCTGCATCGCTTAACATTAACAAAGTCTGAGCCGCTTTGGGCGAATGAAGGAGCACATAGCCGCCCTGCTCTATTACCGATTTTGCGGCGTTAGGAATAACGGCCACAGATTGCGTTCCATAAATAATTTCTCGGCGCGCTTTGACCCCGCTGACCATGAGCGCGCCGACAAGATCGCCTGCCACATGCACGCCGCTATAATGCACGATGTGTGTGATATTATCTTTTCGCAATAACGCTACGAGATCATCCACCGCGCCGTCCGCGCTTTTGACGTTTTCAAATCCTAAGGCGCGCGCTTGCTCTGCGGTGGCCCGGCCAACGCAATAGACTTTAAAATCGCGATTATCCGACAAAGACGCGAAAGCCCGCACGCCATTGGCGCTGGTAAAGGCGAGGGCCTCGCCGGCTTTGGGCGCGGCCGAGCTATGTGCAGTTGCGGTAATATTGAGGAGCGGCGCGATGATGGGAGTGAGGCCGAGCGCGCGAGCCCGCTTTGCAGTTTGGCTCGCGCCGGGCTGCGTGCGGGTAATCCAGACGGGCTGGCTCATTTGGCGTGAATGTCCCAAAAAATATGATGTCCCGCTTCAAAGCGAATATCCATGCCCAGACTGTAACCCAGCGCGTAAGCATCCCCCTCAGCGGCATCGCTCAGCGCAATTGTTTCATCGCGCCAGAACCGCAATTTTCCATCCGGCGATAACGCCTCGCCGCGCATCCGTAGTTCATCGCCGTCAATCTCGGCCAGCGCTGCAATCGGCGTGCGGCATGATCCGTCCAGCGCCCTCAAAAATGCGCGCTCGGCGGTAATACGGATAGAGCTTTCGCGGTGATGGAGCGGCGCGCAAAGCTTGCGAGCCTTATCATCTGCGGCGCGGATTTGAATGCCGACGGCGCCTTGGGCGGGGGCGGGCAGCATATCATCGGTTGAGACATGATGCGTAATCACATCAGCTTGGCCAAGGCGGTTTAGACCTGCTGTCGCGAGGAATGTCGCGGCGCAGTCGCCGGCTTCTAATTTACTCAGCCGCGTGCCGACATTGCCGCGCAGAAGGCCAAATTTAATATCAGGGCGCAGCCGCGCCGTTTGCGCTTGGCGGCGAAGCGAGGCTGTCCCGACCATAGCGCCATGCGGTAAATCCATAAATTGTTTCACGCGCGGGGAAATAAAAGCGTCACGCACATCTTCGCGCGGCAGGATCGCCGTAATCTCAAATATTTCATCAAGCTGCGTCGGCACATCTTTCATAGAATGCACGGCAATATCGATGTCGCCGCTCGCGAGCGACTCGTCGAGTTCTTTGACGAACAATCCTTTTCCGCCCGATTCCGCGAGACGGCCAGTCAGCTTATCGCCTGTCGTGGTGAATGTCTTAATTGGAAAGGCTGAAGGCTCTAGCCCAGTATGGCGCGAGAGCAATCCCTGCACGGATTTAGCCTGCGCGAGCGCGAGCGGCGATCCGCGCGATCCGATGATTAAGCTTGGTTGCATAAAGGCAGGCTCTTTACTACGTAACGGGGATGGACATAGCCCTTGATAGCATGCCCCCGCAAGCGGGCAATAA
>CALLBH010000200.1 GCA_938001945.1 uncultured Robiginitomaculum sp. | reverse complement strand
AAATCCCGTTTCACATCTGGCTGTGACAATAGCGCGTTCATCTCGCTGGCCGTATCAAATGTTGTATCGGCAAGGAACTGCAAGCGAGGTGTAAACTTTGTTTCCATCTCGCGGCCAAGACGCCCGCGCAAGAAACGCGATGAACGTTTAAGCGCTTTGATGACTTCGTCCATATCCACGCCAGACGTGCCCATAAGCGGGGCGCAATAAACGCTGGCATGTTTCAGGTCCGGCGATGTTCGTACTTCAGTAATCGTAATGGACACGCCTTGCAAAGCGGGGTCATGCAAAGAGGCGCTGGCCAAAATATCAACCAGAGCGCGGCGCACGAGTTCACCCGCGCGCAGTTGGCGTTGTGACGGGCCTTTGGCTTTTGTCGGCATAGATAATCCTTTAAGTTAGGCGGGACATAGGCGCGCAGAGCAGATAAAGCAAGATTTTGCCCCTGCGCTTCATCTATGAAATACATAGCTTCACACATATGGGAATTGCCATGACGACTTCATATCCAACCCTGAAATACGGCCATAGCGAAGAGATCGATATGATCCGCGAAACTGTTGCCGCATTTGCGCGCGACCATATCGCGCCGCTCGCAGCGCAGATGGACAAGGATAATGAATTTCCGCGCCACCTTTGGCCAATGATGGGTGAGCTCGGTTTGCACGGCCTTACGGTTGATGAAGAAGATGGCGGCAGCGGTCTAGGCTATCTGGCGCATACAATTGCTATCGAAGAAGTGTCTCGCGCGAGTGCCTCATTGGGGCTGTCCTATGGCGCGCACAGTAATTTATGCATCAATCAGCTTCGCCGCTGGGGCAGCGATGCGCAAAAGGCCGCCCACCTCCCCGGTCTTGTTGACGGCTCAAAACTCGGTAGCCTGGCGATGAGTGAACCCGGAGCAGGGAGTGACGTTGTGTCTATGCGGCTAAAGGCCGAAGGTGTTCAGGGCGGCTATGTTCTGAACGGGAATAAGATGTGGATCACAAATGCGCCGACCGCAGATGTGCTCCTTGTATATGCCAAGACCGATATGGACGCCGGCAGTCGCGGCATTAGCGCCTTTTTGATAACGCCCGACATGGAGGGATTTAGCACCGCGCAAAAACTAGATAAATTAGGCATGCGCGGCAGTGATACTTGCGAGCTGGTTTTCGAAGATTGCGAAGTGCCCGAGGCCAATATGGTGGGCAAACCCGGCCAAGGCGTCGAAATTCTTATGAGTGGTTTAGACTATGAGCGCGTGGTTCTATCGGGTGTCTCTCTGGGCATTATGCAGGCCTGTCTCGATGTCGTGCTGCCCTATATTCATGAGCGCAAACAATTTGGTAAAGCCATTGGCGAGTTTCAGCTTATGCAAGGTAAGCTCGCTGATATGTATGTCGCGCTCTCCACGGCGCGCGCCTATAGCTACGCTGTTGCGGCGGCGTGTGATCGCGGCGAAACGACCCGTAAAGACGCGGCGGGATGTATTCTCTATGCCGCTGAGAATGCCACACAAATGGCGAGCGAAGCCATTCAGATGCTCGGCGGGAATGGTTATATTAATGACTATCCGACGGGCCGTCTCTGGCGCGATGCTAAGCTGATGGAGATTGGCGCTGGCACGAGCGAAATTCGCCGCTGGCTCATTGGCCGTGAACTCTTTGGAGAAACGAAATAGGGTCGCTGCATTTAACGCATTACTTACTCTAAAGTTCTCATAAATATTTAAATTTTTTGGCGTAAGTTTTGCATTGAACTCACGAAATGGTGACGATCAAATCAAATTGACAACGCTGTCATTTTTTTACACTGTGAAATTGTAACTTTAGGAGCGAATAGTGATGCTATCACGTCGTAAGTCATTGGGATTATTAGCTGGCGGAACCGCACTGCTTGGCGCGGCCTGTCGCCCGGAGCAAAGCGCCGCGCCTATGGCTAATTTTGATAAGCCTCTAACAGCGCCTCCGCGCACGCCACTCACGCCTGGCGTCCGCACAACATCGCTGAAAGATTATTACCGCAATAATTTTAAATTCGGAATGGCCGGGCAAACCTTCCAAATGGGAACGAATGCTCCAGAGGCAGACATCATCGCGGCGCACTTCAACAGCATCACTGCCGAATATCAGATGAAGCCCGATCAAATTACATCTGCTGAGGGCGTTTATAATTTTGATCAAGCCGATCAAATCGTTGATTTTGCCGTCGCCAATGGAATGGATATACGCGGGCACGCCCTGCTCTGGCACCAAACAACACCTGATTATTTTTTGACGGGCAGCAATGCCCAAATTAAGCGCAAACTCGAAGATTATATCGGCACAGTTGTCGACCGCTATAAAGACCGCGTCTATTGCTGGGACGTTGTGAACGAAGCTGTCGCGCAGAGTTTTGAACCTGCCAGTCAAACTTATCGTAATTCAAACTGGTTCGAAGCCGTTGGCGGCGCGCAATATATTGATTGGGCCTTTAACGCTGCGCGCGAAGCGGATCCGAACTGCCTTCTATGCTTCAATGATTACAGCACTGAAGATCCCGGAAAACGCGTAAAATACATCGCTGTGCTCGAAGATCTTCTTGCGCGCAATATCCCTGTCGATGTCGCCGGACATCAAATGCATATCAATATGGACACACCTGTTTCGCAAATGCAGGCGGCCATTGATGATGTTGATGGGTTGTTTGCGGGACTAGAGAACCATGTCACGGAACTCGATATGAGTTACTATAATGATCCGGGATCATGTTGGGAACGCCAAGTTGGCTGCGACGTAGATGTTGGGCCCAATCCGCCATCTGCAATGCTTGAACTCCATGCTCGTCGCTACAAAGAAATCTTTGACATGTTTGTAACGCGATCATCCATTAGCTCAGTGACCATGTGGGGACTTGATGATGGCCAGTCATGGCTGAACGGGCTTCCTGTAGAGCGTTCAAACCATCCGCTTCTCTTTGATCGGGATTTAAATCCAAAATTGTCAGTGACGCTTTTATCTGATCCTGCCTATTAAAACGAAAAACCCAGCCTCGAGAGCTGGGTTTTTATTCAATAATATTGAAATACGGCGCTAAGCGTCAGCAGCCTCTGCCGCAGCAGTGCGCGCATGATCAACAGCACCTTTGGCGTCAACATCACGGTCAACAAATTCAATAACAGCCATCGGCGCATTGTCGCCGTGACGGAAGCCAGCCTTGAGTACACGGATATATCCGCCATTACGCTCTTTGTAACGTGGTCCAAGAACATCGAACAATTTCTTGCTCATTTCCTTGTTGCGTGTACGCGCAATTGCGATGCGGCGGCTGTTGAGGTCGCCTTTCTTTGCAAGCGTCACAAGCTTCTCAACGAAAGGACGCAGCTCTTTGGCTTTGGGCAGAGTCGTAATGATCTGCTCATGCTCAATCAAGCTGGAGCTCATATTAGCAAACATTGCCTTACGGTGGCTTGCTGTTTTATTTAGTTTGCGATGGGCAATGCGATGGCGCATGGCTTTATCCTCTTAAATTAAAGCGTCTCTCGACGGATGTGATGACCTAGATACGGTCGTCGTATTTCTTAGCAAGTTCTTCGATATTCTCTGGCGGCCAATTTGGCGCGTCCATTCCAAGATGAAGACCCATTGCAGCAAGTACTTCTTTGATCTCGTTTAGAGACTTACGACCAAAGTTTGGCGTGCGGAGCATTTCAGCTTCGGACTTTTGAATAAGGTCGCCAATATAAACGATGTTGTCGTTTTTAAGGCAATTGGCTGAACGGACAGAAAGCTCAAGCTCATCAACTTTACGCAGAAGCGCAGGGTTGAAATCAAGCTCTGGCTTGTCATCTTCACGCTTGCTGTCTTGTGGGTCGTCAAAGTTGACGAAGACTTGGAATTGATCCTGCAAGATACGCGCGGCAACCGCGATCGCATCTTCGGGCGTAACCGCGCCGTTCGTCTCAATGTCCATGAGCAGCTTATCATAATCAAGCACTTGGCCTTCGCGCGTATTTTCAACACGATAAGCGACGCGCTTAACAGGGCTGTAGAGTGCATCAATAGAAATCAGACCAATTGGCGCATCTTCCGGGCGGTTATCTGCGGCAGCAACATAGCCTTTACCGTTCGTAACCGTCAGCTCCATACGCACATTCGCGCCCTCATCGAGGGTACAGATAACGTGGTCAGGATTAAGAATCTCAACATCAGCTGTTTCTTCGATATCCGCGCCCGTGACAGGACCGGCCGTATCTTTCTTCAGCAGAAGCTTAACAGGGCCTTCGGTGTGAAGGCGAACAGCCAAACCTTTAAAGTTCAAGATGATGTTCGTGACATCTTCGAGGACCCCGGGAATGGATGTGAATTCGTGCACGATACCGTCAATTTGAACAGCTGTAACAGCTGCGCCTTGAAGGGATGACAATAATACGCGACGAAGCGCATTGCCAAGCGTCATACCAAAGCCGCGCTCAAGCGGTTCAGCTGTAATCGTGGCCAAACGGATCGGATCACGACCCGGCTCAATTTCAGGATTCATCGGGCGAATAAGTTCTTGCCAGTTTTTTTCAATCACGGTTATGCCTCTTATAGCGATGCGCCCGGCTGGCGGGCGCTGTGATAATCAAGTTTACAGCGCGATAATCGCGCCGTTTGAGCGAGCTTCGTCTTAGACGCGGCGACGCTTCGGCGGACGGCAGCCATTATGCGGAATAGGCGTAACGTCGCGAATAGTTGTAACTGTAAAGCCTGCGGCGCCAAGTGCGCGAACAGCGCTCTCACGGCCGGAGCCTGGTCCGTTTACGTTCACTTCGATCGTCTGCATGCCATGCTCAGCGGCTTTACGTGCAGCCTCTTCGGCAGCAACCTGAGCTGCATATGGCGTAGACTTACGGCTACCTTTAAAGCCCATAGCGCCGGCACTGCACCATGCGATGGAGTTACCCTGCGCATCGGTGATCGTGATAATTGTATTGTTAAACGTCGCGTTGATGTGCGCGATACCAGATGTGATATTTTTACGATTAGCGCGGCGGACGCGACCCGGTTCTTTAGCCATAGCGAGCTACCCCTACTTCTTCTTGCCGGCGATTGCTTTTGCCGGGCCTTTGCGCGTGCGCGCATTGGTATGCGTACGCTGGCCGCGCACAGGCAGGCCGCGACGATGGCGCAGACCGCGATAATTACCCATATCCATCAGGCGCTTGATATTGCCGCCATTTTCACGGCGAAGGTCACCCTCAACCAAATGGTTCGCGTCAATCTGCTCACGGATTTGCAGAATTTCTGCATCCGTCAGATCCTGAACACGGCGATCATCGGCAATGTTAACCGCGTCGACAATTTCGCGCGATTTAGCCGGACCAATGCCGTGGATATATGTTAGCGCGATCAATACGCGCTTATTTGTTGGTATGTTAACACCCGCAATGCGTGCCACAATAATCTCCTTGCACAATGACGCGTCAGCCAGTCAGGTCTCAAATAGAGCTTCACCCATATAAAAAGGGCGAAAATGACCATTTTCGCGAACGCGTCTTATATACTCAACTTCACTAACGTCAACAGCGCGAAGGCAGATAAGCTGACCTCCGCGTTAAATAACGCATATTATAGACGCGCTAGGCGCGCCCGCTATTATGGGCTTCTAAAACCCGATCAATTTGCTTCGATACGGCGTCAATCGACACCATACCATCAACTTCGTTTAGCTTACCTTGCGCCGTGTAATATGGCAGCAAAGGTGCTGTATCTCTATTATAGGCCGTCAGGCGCTTTCCAAACACTTCAGGATTATCATCCTTGCGGCCTTGCTCTTCGAAACGCTTGCCGATGCGCGCCAAAATCGCAGCATCTTCGACAACCAGGCGGATCACGCTATCAACACGCTCCCCTTTTGACCCCAGCATTTTATCAAGGGCTTCGGCTTGCGCGACCGTGCGCGGAAAACCGTCAAATATAAATCCAGCTGCATCCGTGTTATTCGCAAGCTGCTCTTCAATAAGCGCGATCACGATGTCATCGCTCACGAGGCCGCCCTCATCCATAATACCCGCAACACGTTTCCCAAGCTCAGAACCGGACTTGCGCGCCGCGCGAAGCATATCGCCAGTAGAGAGCTGAATATAGCTACGACCATCGACCAAACGTTTGGCTTGCGTCCCCTTACCTGCGGCAGGCGGACCGAATAGGATTAAGTTAAACGCCATGACTAGCGACGTCTCCGGCGCATTTTGCTCTTCTTGATCAGGCCTTCATATTGATGGGCGATCAAATGGCTTTGGATTTGAGTTACCGTATCAATCGTCACAGAGACAATAATCAACAGGCTCATGCCGCCAATCAACATGCCGACACTCGGCGGAATCTCTTGGTTTTGAGAGATTAGATATTCCGGCAAAACACAAACGAAGGCCACATATAGCGCGCCGATAAGCGTCAAACGGTTCAGCACGTAATTCAAATATTCCATCGTGCGCGCGCCGGGGCGTATACCGGGAAGGAAACCGCCTTGCTTACGCAAATTATCAGAGACTTGCTCACTGTCGAACACAAAGCTTGTGTAGAAGAAGCAGAAGAAAATCACGAGCACGCCATAAAGCGTCAAATATAGTGGTGAACCGTAACCAATAAAGGCCATTGCCGTTTGAAGCGCGCCCGGGTCTCCGCCTTGCGTGCCGTTCGCACCCGCAAACATTTGACCTGCTGTCGCCGGAAGCAAAAGAAGTGAGCTCGCGAAGATAGGCGGGATCACGCCAGCCGTATTAATCTTGAGCGGTAAGAAGCTGTTTTGGCCACCGAACTGTTTACCGACCGCCATTTGACGTTTCGGGTATTGAACCAAAAGTCTACGCTGAGCGCGCTCTACGAAAACAATGAGAAGCGTAAGAGCGACAGACATTGCCAAAATAATTACGATCAAACTCCCGGCAACACTTCCGTCAGCGCCAAGACCGATGACTTGGTAAATCGCGCGAGGAAGCTCAGCGACGATACCGGCAAAGATAATCAAGGATACGCCGTTGCCGACGCCGCGGGCAGTAATCTGCTCACCAAGCCACATCAGGAACATGGTTCCGCCGACCAGTGTCACAACACAAGTGGCTTCAAAGAACAGACCCGGATTAATCGCGGCTGTCTGACCTGTGCCCTGCGCAGGAATTTGGAGAAGTTTTGCGATGCCATAAGCTTGGAAAATCGCCAAGAACACGGTCAAATAACGCGTATATTGGTTGATTTGCTGGCGGCCTTGTTGTCCGCCATCCTTATCAAGGGCAACGAGCGAAGGAACCGTCTTCTTCATCATCTGCATGACAATAGACGCCGTAATATAAGGCATCACATTCAGAGCAAAAACGGCCATACGCTCAACGGCGCCGCCCGAGAACATGTTCCCGCGCTCCAGCAATCCACCAGAAGCAGAAGCAAATATCTGGGTATAATACCCCATATCGATACCAGGAACTGGCACGAACGTTCCGAGACGGTAAATGACAAGGACGAAAAGCGTGAACAAAATACGCTGCTGCAAGTCTTTGGCTTTACCAAAGGCGCCCAGATTCATATTCGATGCCAGCTGTTCAGATGCCGATGCCATATGCGTCCCTTAAGAAAGTGCCCCGTAGGTGACCTACGAGGCAATTATTTTACTTACCCATCAAAGCTTTCGCTTGTCCCGGCCAGTCATCATTGTCGATGTTATTTTTCAAATCGAGTTTTTCATCAAGCTCTGCAATGCGCGCCTTGGTCAGACCGGCAACATCAGCATATGTCATGATGCCTTCGCTATTCAAACGCTTGGCAAAAACCGGACCAATGCCACTGATTTTTGTCAAATCATCGCCTTCGCCTTTTTTTGCAGAGGCTTTTTTTGCAGGCGGTTTCTTGGCGGGTGCTTTTTTCTCAGCAGCCGGCTTGGGCGCAGCTTTCTTAGCAGTAGGCTTTTTCTTAGCTGGCTTAGCAACTTTTTCGCCTTTGACAGGCTTAGCTGGCTTTGCGTCAACAACTTCAACGCTGCCGCCGGCTTTTTCGATTGTTTTCAAAGCGCCCTTTGTAACGCCGCGCACTTTAAGCTTGAGCGCAGCAGAAAGATCGCCTGTACCAATAACGCGAACGCCATCAAGACCGCGGCGAATAACGCCTGCATTCACAAGTGCAGCTGCATCAAGTTCGCCTTTAGGCAAAACGCCCGCGTCTATTGCTTGCTGCAAACGACGGATCGTCACCTCAGCCAACTTCAAGCGGTTTGGTTTGTTAAAGCCGCGCTTTGGCAAACGCATATAGATAGGCATTTGACCGCCTTCAAAGCCGTTAATCGTCACACCAGAACGTGACTTTTGACCTTTTACGCCGCGACCAGCAGTTTTGCCTTTACCGGAACCCACACCGCGACCGACGCGAAGGGGCTTCTTTGTGGCGCCGGGATTATCGGCTAATTCATTCAAACGCATTTTTATCTCCGTAGCGCCGCGTCACCAACATATGGGGCGGCGCAAAATAAATAAAAGGGGCGGATTGTTATTCGCTAACAATCTCAACCATATGGCTGACCTTATTGATCATACCGCGTACTGACGGTGTGTCTTCAAGTTCACGCACACGGCCCACTTTATTAAGGCCGAGACCCTTAAGTGTTGCCATTTGATCAGCAGGACGACGGATCGGAGACCCAGTCTGCTTGACTTTTAATGTTTTCTTCGCGGCCATGATAATTCTCTCTAGGCTTCGAGCGCTTCAGGAGCAGAGGCTCCATCGGCGCGGCGTGTGACAAGCTCGCCCACTTTTTTGCCGCGTTTAGCAGCAATCGTGCGGGGGCTCTCCATGCGCTTAAGACCATCAAAGGTCGCGCGGATCATGTTATACGGGTTTGATGTGCCAAGTGACTTCGCAACAACGTCCTGAACGCCAAGACATTCCATAACGGCGCGCATAGGACCGCCCGAAATCACGCCTGTCCCTGGAGGGGCAGCGCGCATAATGACTTTGCCTGCGCCGTGACGACCACGTACATCATGGTGCAATGTGCGGCCTTCGCGTAGCGGCACGCGGATCATTGTTTTCTTAGCTTCTTCAGTTGCCTTACGGATCGCTTCAGGAACTTCGCGGGCCTTACCCTTACCGAAGCCGACGCGGCCTTTTTCATCACCAACAACGACGAGAGCAGCAAAGCCCATACGACGCCCACCTTTTACGGTTTTAGCAACGCGGTTAATGTGAACCAGACGGTCAATGAATTCCGGCGCTTCCTCTTCGCGCTTACGACCACGGCCTCTATTGTCTTCTCTTGCCATAACAGGACTCCTAGAACTTAAGACCGGCTTCACGAGCCGCGTCTGCCAAGGCTTTCACCCGGCCATGGAAAAGATAACCGCCGCGATCAAAGACAACGTCTTCGACCTTGGCTTTCAGGGCGCGCTCAGCAATCAATTTACCAATGCGCGCAGCAGCGTCTTTATCAGACCCTTTGTCTTTACCCTCAAGTGTTGAGGCAGAAGCCAAAGTCACGCCGTTCACATCATCAATGATCTGAGCGGAGATGTTTTTGTTGCTACGATATACAGATAGGCGCGGACGACCATTTGCATGTTTTTTAAGGCGGCGGCGGACACGTTGTGCGCGGCGTTTTGTGCTTGCAATACTCATCGGTCTACTTCTTCTTACCTTCTTTGCGGCGGACATATTCGCCGAGATAGCGCACGCCCTTGCCTTTATAAGGCTCAGGTTTACGGAACTCGCGAATTTTAGCCGCTGTTTGGCCTACGGCCTGCTTATCAATGCCGGAAACAATTACCGTTGTCGCTTTTGGCACCTCGATTTTGATACCCTCAGGCGACTCAAAATTAATATCATGCGAATAACCCAGCTGCATGTTGAGCGTATTGCCCTTCATTTGCGCGCGGTAACCCACGCCCTGTAGCTCAAGTTCTTTACTGTAGCCGTTTGTAACACCTTCGACAATATTCGCGATCATTGTGCGCGACATACCCCACATGGAGCGGCCAGTATTATCTTCGACAACAGGCGTAACAGTGAACTCTTCGCCTTCTAACTTACCCGTGACAGCAGATGGAAGTGTGAAGCTAAGTTCGCCTTTAGATCCTTTGACTGTTACTTTTTGACCGTCTTGGGTCAGCGTAACGCCTGCAGGAATTTGGACGGCTTTTTTACCAATACGTGACATAAAACCTCCCTAAGATACTTTGCAAAGAACTTCGCCGCCGACATTGTTCTCGCGCGCCGCGTGGTCGCTCATAACGCCGGACGGCGTAGAGAGGATCGCGATGCCAAGACCATTGCGGATCTGGGGAAGGCTCTTAACAGATGAATAAACACGGCGGCCCGGCTTGGATACGCGCTGAATGTGGCGAATAACCGGAGCACCTTCGAAATATTTAAGATCGATTTCAAAAGCGGCAAAGCCGTCTTTTTCAATCTCGCTATAGCCGCGAATGTAACCTTCGTCGGCCAGAACGTCTAAAACACGACCGCGCAGCTTTGACGCTGGCGTGTGACATTTAGATTTACCGCGCAACAGAGAGTTTCTGATGCGTGTCAGCATATCACCTAGGGGATCTGAAAATGACATATAACCCTCCTACCAGCTAGATTTCACGAGACCCGGGATCAGGCCAAATGAGCCATACTCACGAAGAGCGATCCGAGACATTTTTACTTTACGGTAGTAACCGCGCGGACGACCGGTCACTTCGCAACGATTGCGAACGCGAATAGGCGCGCTATTACGAGGAAGCTCGGCCAGCTTAAGCTGGGCCGCAAAGCGCTCCTCGACCGGCAGCTCGACATTACGCGCAATCGCTTTAAGCTCTGCACGCTTGGCTGCGTATTTCTTTACTAAACGTTGGCGCTTTTTGTTGCGCTCAACTGCACTGACTTTTGCCATTTTATTCTCCAGTTGCGAGGCTTTGCATTATTACGCAGCCCGCTCGACCTGTTGCGTTAATTTGATTGCGTTACTTGCGGAACGGGAAATCAAACTCGGCCAACAGTGCCTTTGCTTCGTCATCAGTTTTTGCTGTGGTTGCGACCACAACATCCATACCCCAGATCGAGTCGATCTGATCGTAATCGATTTCCGGGAAAATGGTTTGGTCCTTGAGGCCCATGGCATAATTGCCATTGCCGTCAAAGCTCTTACCATTCAGGCCGCGAAAGTCACGCACGCGCGGAAGCGCGATATTGACCAAACGGTCCAGGAATTCATACATGCGGTCGCCGCGAAGTGTGACCTTACAGCCGATCGTCATGCCTTCGCGAAGCTTAAAGCCCGCGATAGATTTCTTTGCAATTGTCGGAACAGGTTTCTGACCGGCAATTGACTGCATATCTGCGATTGCAGATTTGATTTTCTTGCTATCGCCAACTGCTTCGCCGACGCCCATGTTTAGGACGACTTTAGAAATCGCAGGGATCTGCATGTCGTTTGAATACTCAAACTTCTCTTGCATGACCTTACGAATTGAATCGCGATATTTGGCCGCTAAGCGGGGCTCATAAGGCTTAGACATCTAGGACTTCTCCTGACTTCTTGGCCACACGGACCTTTTTGCCATCCTTAAGCGTCGTGAAACCGACACGGGTAGGCTTACTATCTTTAGGGTCGATGGCAGCTACGTTTGAAACGTGAATTGCGCCTTCGAAGCGGCGAATGCCGCCATCCGGATCTTCTTGTGTCGGCTTAACGTGCCGCGTCACAAGGTTCACACCGGAAACAATAATTTTATCGGCAGACGGGATAACGCGCGTAACTTCGCCCTTTTTACCCTTGTCTTTACCGGTGATCACTATGACGTGGTCACCTTTTTTAATCTTGGCAGCCATGACTATAATACCTCAGGAGCTAGCGAGACGATTTTCATCAAATTCTTCTTTGGCGAAGATTTCGCGCGAAGTTCACGCGGCACTGGGCCAAAGATACGAGTTCCAAGAGGCTCACCCTTATCATTCACGATAACAGCAGCGTTGCTGTCAAAGCGGATGACTGACCCGTCGCGGCGCTGAATGTCTTTTTTCACGCGAACAACAACAGCCTTGCGGACTTCACCTTTTTTGACGCGGCCGCGCGGGATCGCTTCTTTAATCGAAACAACGATTATGTCACCGACATGTGCGTAGCGACGCTTGGCACCGCCAAGCACTTTAATGCACTGAACGCGGCGTGCGCCAGAGTTGTCGCAGACATCAAGATTGGATTGCATCTGAATCATATCAGACCTCTTAAAAAATTAGGCAGAAAAGAAACGGCGGATTTAACCCGCAACAACTTCCCAGCGTTTCAGTTTAGAGCGAGGCGGACATTCCTGAATGGAAACCTTCTCACCCGCTTTAACGGCGTTGCCCTCGTCATGGGCATGATATTTCTTTGACCGGCGAACAGTCTTTTTGAGCAGTGGATGCAGATAAGTCCGCTCCACGCGCACAACGATTGTTTTATCGCCTTTGTCAGACACCACGGTGCCCTGTAGAATTCGTCTTGGCATATCGCCCTCTTACGCTTTGGCTTTTGCGCTCTCGCGCATAACTGTTTTAATCCGCGCAATGTCGCGGCGGATCGCTTTAACACGCGATGTTTTCTCAAGCTGGCCAGTTGCCTGTTGGAAGCGCAAGTTAAACTGCTCTTTCTTTAGCTTCAGCAGCTCGTCACCTAGTTGGCTTTCGCTCATCGCGCGAACGTCAACGGCTTTCATTTGCTTACTCATGATCGCCTCTCCTATTCACCCGGACGGGTGACAACTTTCGTTTTGATGGGCAGTTTCGCTGCGCCGAGGCGCAGTGCCTCGCGGGCAACAGCTTCGGACACGCCATCAATTTCAAACATGATCCGGCCCGGCTTCACTTTACAGGCCCAAAATTCGACAGAACCCTTACCTTTACCCATACGGACCTCGGTCGGTTTCTTCGTTACTGGCACATCAGGGAAGATGCGGATCCAGACGCGGCCGGCACGCTTCATGTGACGCGTGATCGCGCGACGAGTCGCTTCGATCTGGCGCGCTGTGACGCGTTGCGGCTCAAGCGCCTTAAGACCGTAAGATCCGAAATTCAGATCTGTACCACCTTTGGCGACGCCTTTAATACGGCCTTTATGTGCTTTGCGGAACTTGGTCCGTTTCGGTTGCATCATGACTTAAATACCTTCTAGCGTCCGCGAGATGGACGACGATCTCTGTCGCCGCCGCGATTACGGTCACCACCACGGCCGCCGCGATCATCACTCTGATTATTCATCAGACGCTCACGCGCAGCCGGATCATGCTCCATGATCTCGCCTTTATTGATCCAGACTTTAATACCGATAATGCCCATCGTGGTCATAGCGCGTGCAACGCCATAATCAATGTTTGCGCGCAGTGTATGGAGCGGCACGGAGCCTTCCTGATACTGCTCGATACGAGCGATTTCGGCGCCGCCAAGACGGCCGCCCAGTTTAATTTTACAGCCCTTGGCGCCCATGCGCATCGCGCCTTGCAGCGCGCGCTTCATGGCGCGGCGGAAAGAAACACGGCGCTCAAGCTGCTGGGCAATGCCGTCAGCAACAAGCGTAGCATCAACTTCCGGCTTACGAACCTCAACAAGGTTGAGAAACACTTCGCCGTCAACCATGCCCATGAGCTTCTTACGAAGAATCTCAATGTCGCCGCCTTTTTTACCGATCACAACACCCGGACGCGCCGTGTAAATTGTGACGCGGCATTTTTTGTGCGGGCGCTCAATCAGAATAGATGAGACGCTGGCTTGCTTAAGTTCTTTTTGCAAGAACGCACGGATCTTAAGATCCTGATGCAGCAGGTCGCCAAACTCTGATGTATTGGCGTACCACTTGGACTCCCAAGTGCGGTTAATACCGAGGCGCAGGCCAATTGGGTTAATCTTCTGACCCATTATGCAGTCTCCTCAACTTCACGAACGACGATCGTCAGCTCGGAAAACGGCTTAAGAATTTTGGCGCCGCGGCCACGTGCACGCGCACGGAAACGCTTCATCACCAAGTTCTTGCCAACATAAGCTTCGCTCACGACCAGGCCATCAATGTCCAGACCGTGATTATTCTCTGCGTTTGCAATCGCGCTCTGCAGCGTCTTGCGCACATCAATTGCGATACGCTTGCGCGAGAACGCCAAATCATTGAGCGCCGTTTCCACTTTTTTGCCGCGAATCATTTGCGCGACAAGGTTCAGCTTTTGAGGGCTGGTGCGGATCATACGCGTTTTTGCGCGGGCTTCATTTTCACCGACGCGACGTGGATTTTTTGTCTTAGACATATCTACTTCCGCTTCGCTTTTCTGTCGGCCATGTGACCGTAGTAAGTCCGTGTTGGTGAGAACTCACCAAATTTGTGACCCACCATGTCCTCAGAGACGAGAACAGGAATGAATTTCTGGCCATTGTGAACCTGAAAGGTCAGGCCAACAAAACCAGGCATGATTGTGCTGCGGCGCGACCAAGTCTTGATCGCTTGCTTGCGACCGGACTCGCGCGAAGCGGCGGCTTTTTTAAGGAGGTACCCGTCAACAAACGGACCTTTCCAAACACTACGTGGCATACTCTGGTCCTACCGTTTCTTCTTCTTGTGGCGTGAGCGGATGATGAATTTATCCGTCGCCTTATTTGAGCGGGTCTTCTTACCCTTTGTTGGCTTACCCCAAGGTGTCACAGGGTGACGACCACCGGATGTCCGGCCTTCACCACCACCATGAGGGTGATCAACCGGGTTCATAGCCACACCGCGAACGGAAGGCCGAACGCCAAGCCAGCGTTTACGGCCAGCCTTACCGAGGTTGATATTCATGTGATCCGGGTTTGAAACCGCGCCAACTGTTGCGCGGCACTCTTGGTTAATTGCGCGAAGTTCGCCTGATTTCAGACGCACCTGAGCGTAACCGGAGTCGCGACCAACAAGCTGTGCATAGCCGCCGGCGGAGCGCGCGATTTGCCCGCCCTTACCTGGCTTCATTTCAACATTATGAACGATCGTTCCAACAGGCATGTAGCGCAAAGGCATTGTATTGCCCGGCTTCACATCTGCAGTCTTTGCGCTGATGACTTTATCACCCACATCAAGACGCTGCGGCGCAAGGATATATGCTTTTTCGCCGTCATCATATTTGATCAACGCGATAAAAGCCGTGCGGTTTGGATCATATTCCAAACGCTCTACCGTCGCGGAGACGTCAACTTTGTTCCGCTTGAAATCGATCATGCGGTACAGACGCTTGTGACCGCCGCCTTGGCGACGTGACGTGATACGGCCCGTATTGTTACGACCACCAGTTTTCGTCAAACCCTCAGTCAGGCTCTTTTCAGGGCGACCTTTGTGCAGAGCGCTGCGGTCAACCTGAACAAGGTTACGGCGACTCGGTGAGGTCGGTTTAAATGTCTTTAATGCCATAGTCCTATGCCTCTACAAACCACTGGCAATATCAATGCTGTCACCATCCTTAAGGGTAATGACGGCCTTTTTGACATCGCTACGACGCCCGGCAATGCCGCGGAATCGTTTGGTTTTACCTTTGGTGACCATTGTATTCACAGCGGTCACTTTAACTTTGAACAACTGCTCAACAGCGTCCTTAATTTCTGTTTTTGTCGCGCTACGCGCAACTTGGAAAACAACTTGATTATTTTCTGACAAAATAGACGTCTTCTCGGTAATAACCGGGGCAACTATTGTGTCGTAATGGCGGGCAGCAATACTCATTTCAGTCGAGCCTCCAAATCAGCAACGGCCTCTTTTGAGAGAACCAATGTGTGACGACGAAGAATGTCATAAACATTTGCGCCCTGGCTCGGCAGAACATCAAGGTTTTTGACATTACGCGCCGCTTTGGACAAATTCGCGTCCAACTCAGAACCGCCAACGATAAGACCGTTTGTGACGCCCATTTTCTCAAGCACTTTGACCAAATCTGACGTCTTGCCGGCTTTAAGCGCAGCTTCGTCAACAATGATCAACTCTTCAGACTTAACCTTAGCAGACAAAGCATGCTTCAGCGCAAGTGCGCGAACCTTCTTCGGCAAATCATGCGCATGGCTACGTGAACGCGGGCCATGAGCCTTACCGCCACCCCGGAATTGCGACACAGAGCCGTTACCGTGACGCGCCGTACCGCCGCCTTTTTGATTACCAATACGCTTGGTCGTCTTAGACACATCGCCGCGCTCTTGCACTTGATGCGTACCCTGCTGACGTTTCGCGAGTTGATAGCGAACCATACGGTGCAGGATGTCCTTGCGTGGCTCTAGGCCAAAGATAGCATCATCAAGATCAACAGACCCTGACTTTTTGCCATCGAATTTTGTGACATCGAGTTTCATCTCTAAGCGTCCTTACCTTCAGCGCGCATCTTCGCAGCCAGATCTTTATCGACCTGAGAGCGAGGCTCTGCGCCGCCGATCATTTCTTTGGCTTGCTCAATCCATTCTTGCTTAGCGACAACACCGGGCTTACCGATTTTCTCTTCCAAAGCCGTAATGTCTTCAGCGCTCATCGCAACAAGCTGCGTTAGCTTGGTGATGCCGGCCTCTTGCAAAGCCTCTTCACCCTTAGGGCCGATTCCATCGACAAGGATAATCGCGTCAACAAAATCAGTCGTGTCAGCCGCAGGAGCTGCATCTTCTTTCGCGGCAGGTTTTGCGCCTGCAGCTTTAAATGAACCTGGCATAGGCAGATCAGCTGCCTTCGTGCCTTTGATCGCGTCGCGAAGCTCAACCCATGATCCTTTGGACCCTGGAACCGCGCCTTTAACAAGAACAAGGCCGCCCTCGACGTCAACACGGACGATTTCAAGGTTTTGAGTTGTGATACGGCGCGCACCCATATGGCCGGCCATTTTCTTACCTTTAAACACTTTACCCGGGTCTTGACACTGACCGGTTGAGCCATGTGATCTATGCGAGATAGACACACCATGGGTCGCGCGAAGTCCGCCAAAGTTCCAGCGCTTCATCGCGCCGGCAAAACCTTTACCGATAGATGTCGCGGCCGCGTCAATTTTTTGACCCGGAACAAAGTGATCGGCATTTAGTGTTGCGCCAACTTCGATAAAGTTTTCCGCAGCAATGCGAAACTCTTTGATCTTTTTCTTGGGCACAACAGAGGCCTTAGCAAAGCGCTCACGCTCAGCTTTCGATACGTTTTTCGGCTTTGCATTACCTGCGCCAAGCTGAACAGCTGTGTAGCCGTCACGCTCTTGCGTTTTATGCGCTACGACTTGACACTCTTCGAGCGACAAAACCGTAACCGGCACATGCGAACCTGTGTCATCAAACACGCGGGTCATACCGAGTTTTTTTGCGATTAGTCCGGTGCGCATTTTAGGCTCCCAGCTTAATTTCAACATCAACGCCTGCGGCAAGATCGAGCTTCATCAGCGCGTCCACAGTCTGTGGTGTTGGGTCTACGATATCGAGCATACGCTTATGCGTACGGATCTCGAATTGCTCGCGAGATTTTTTATTAACATGCGGTGAGCGGTTCACAGTGAACTTTTCAATGCGTGTTGGCAGCGGGATAGGCCCGCGCACATTTGCACCCGTGCGTTTCGCCGTATTCACGATTTCCGCAGTGGAATGATCCAAGATGCGGTGATCGAAGGCTTTTAGCCGAATGCGTATATTTTGACGTTCCATAACTTCAGTCCGAATGTTTCGCGGGCATTAAAAGAGCCGCGCAGAATTAGCCTGCACGGCCCAACTTATATTTACTCAATAATTTTAGATACGACACCGGCGCCGACTGTGCGGCCGCCTTCACGGATCGCGAAGCGTAGCTTCTCTTCCATGGCGATTGGCACGATAAGCTCAACGTTAACATTAACGTTGTCGCCCGGCATGACCATCTCTGTACCGGCGTTTAGCGTGACAACACCTGTAACGTCAGTCGTACGGAAGTAGAACTGCGGACGATAATTATCAAAGAACGGTGTATGACGACCGCCTTCGTCTTTCGTCAGAATGTAGGCTTCGCCAACAAACTTTTTGTGCGGCGTAACGCTGCCCGGCTTACAAAGCACTTGGCCACGCTCAACGCTCTCACGATCAACACCACGGATAAGCGCACCGATATTGTCACCAGCTTCGCCGCTATCCAGCAGCTTGCGGAAC
>CALLBH010000199.1 GCA_938001945.1 uncultured Robiginitomaculum sp. | reverse complement strand
GTCCTTATCTCACAGGGCAGGCAAGCGTACGTTGGCTGGCTGGAGATAGGGCGGTATGGAGTAAAGCTTGGTTAAACGTATCAAGTGGAGCTTCGCGAGCGAGAGCTAAAGGGACCAAAACTCCCCGGTGGCCGTTCGCAGACTTACCGCCGTGCGGTGGTGGAATTTGCCCTTGGGTGAATGAAGCCGCTTGAGCGTTTATCACCCGCTCAAGGTGATTGAGAACGAAACACTTAACTCTCGGTACTTTTCCGGTTTTTGATTACCCGCACGGACGCCCTACTTTTTTAAACATAAATGGAAACGACATGAACGAATAAAACTTACGCCTCTTCATCATCTTGACCCCCTTAAAGTTGCAGCTAACATGCGTGATCTATTAGGGGGAATTATGCGCGCGATTGTTTACGGATTATGTATGGCTGGCTTGGGCTTAACCCTGGGGGGCTGCGATATGTTTGAGCCCAAACCCGATGTTTCGACAATGTCCATGAGCGAGCTTCAAACTGCTATTGCGCAGGGCGGAGAGCGCAGCGCAGAGAAATTGCGTCTATCCAAAATGTATGCCAGCTATGGCACGGACGTTCAAAAGCGCGAGGCATTTGATATGCTTGCGCCTATGGCGGATGGCGGAAATAGCGACGCTGCGGTAGGCCTGTGTGCGTTTACTGATAATGAAGAGTTTGCGCAGAGCGCCTTGTCCTTTTGCCAAATGGAGGCAGATCGCGGCGTCATGCGGGCGCAAATCCCGATGTGCATTCATATTGGGCAGTCCACCTCACCGGGTAACAATCCCTATTGCCGCGCCCCGGCAAATAAAGGGGAAACGGTGACATATCTCTATGAGGCTTATAATTTAGCATATGATCAGAAATGGGATGAAGCCCGCATGTGGCTAGAGAAAGCGATCATAGAGGGACCGCCAAGCCATCGAGATGATGCGATTGATATCATGATCAATGTGGTCAGGGAAAAAGCAGGCGATAACCCATATTATACGGCCCAAGCCGCGCCTAATAGAAAACGTGTTGCCTTTGAAGTTATTCAGGCTGAGGGGCCAACGTCTCTTCCGAAATTAAGCCGCGATGCTCAATGCTTTGTGAAATGGACAGTCACCCCGACAGGTCTCGCATCCAGAGTGAACATTGAGTGCAATAATCCTGCACTGGAGCGACCTGTGCGCGAAGCCGTTCATGGCTGGAGATTTAAACCCAGCACAAAAGGCGGCATTCCTATATTTGACTCTGTGCGCGCCACAACGACATTGCGCTTTAGCGCGCTTAATAGATAAGCGGTGAAATTGATTCTTCGACATTTGGGCGTGATCGCGGCGGTAAGTTTTATTTCTGGATGTGATCTCTTTGCGCCAAAGCTTGAGGTTTCGAAAATGACGACGGCGCAGCTCGAGGCGGCGATTGAGGATGGCCATAAAGACCCTGCAATTCGATTGCGTTTGTCCGAGATATATTTGCTCTATGGAACAGATACGCAAAAGACGAAGGCTTTTGAATATTTAATGCCCATGGCCGAAAAGGGTATGTTGGAAGCTGCAGAGCGAATGTGCCCATTTGTCTATATAGATGAGTATAAAGACGCCGCGATACCCTATTGCGTTGCGGCCGCGCGGACAGGTTCGATGCGCGCGCAGGCGGATGTGTGTATCGCTGTGGGGCCGTCCATAGCAGAAGATATTAATGAATTTTGCGAAGAGCCCGCCAAAGCGGGGCGCGCAGATACTTACATTTATTATGCCTCAAAACTCGTCGCTGAGAACCGTTTCGAAGATGCGGTTAAGTGGATTAATAAGGCGATTTATGAAGGCCCGCTTGAGCATCGGGATATGGCCGTTTACGTCATGCTGTTTGAAATCAAAGATAATGTCGCAGACAATCCCTATCACGATGCCAATGTTAAGGCGCGGGGCATGGGATATGTTTACCCCTTTGAGGTCGTTGCCATGCCCAAGCCGCTGACACCGACGGCGATTAAAAAAAGTGAACAATGCTATGTGAAATTTACAGTCACGCCTGAGGGGTTTGCATATAATACAGATATTAAATGCAGCCATGCGTCTCTGGATAAACCCATGGCGCAGGCCGTTCATAAGTGGCGATTTAAACCGTCAACATGGCGCAGCTCCACCAGTCTAGATGAGGCTGAATATATCCCGATTTTTGACCGTGAAGATGCCAGTCGCCTTGTGCAGTTTGATCCGCGATAGCTGTTATAGGTCCGCGCTTATCTCTTCGCTTAGCTCAGTCTTTACAGCTTTTGCGCTATGGTCCTTGCGATTGGTCCACATTACGAACAAATAAACAGACAGGATGACCAAAGCGGTTGCGGCAAAAAACGGTGCGCCGGGATGATAATAAGCGGTGTCTTTCTTGGCAAAAATAAAGAAGCTGACCCCCATCAATATTGGCCCCATCATCATGGCAAAGCCTTGCGCTGCGCCAATCGCGCCTTGGAGCTCACCCTGTTCAGATTTGGACAGGCGCGAGCTAATCATATTATTGAGCGCGGGCCCGTATAGACCCGCTAGGGCAGCAAAGGGGCCTGCGGCGTAAACGATCCAGCCGGCATTCGCCGCCCCCATCATTGTGTAACCAATTGCTGCCGAAACGATGCCAATTAACCCCGCCCAGAATAATCCGATTTTAGGGATAATCACCCGAATAAGTCCGCCTTGAACAATGATCTGTGCGATGCCGAATGCAAAGAGTGACCAGCCGACATCCCCCGATGTCCACCCTAATTTGGTCTGCATCGATATTGTGTAGGTCGTTGGGTAAACCGTATGGGCCGTCGCGAGAAGGAACAGAATGAAGATTAATCCCTGCGCGCCTTTTACGCGTTTCAGGGATTGCAGCGCGCCCAAAGCATTGGCGCGTTTCCATTTAAATTCGCGGCGATCTTCCTGAGCTAATGTTTCCGGCAGAACGATAAACCCAAATACGACATTGATTAAGGAGAGAACGCCCGCCGCAAAGAAGGGGAGGCGCACGCCAGCTAAATCGCCCAGTGGCCCGCTGGGGTCGCCAAGTATACCGCCTATTGCTGGCCCAAGAATGAAGCCTGCGCCAAAGGCAGCTCCCACAAGGCCGAAATTCTGTGCGCGCGTTTCCGGAGGGCTGACATCGGCGATATAGGCATTGGCCGTAGAGAATGTTGCCCCCAGCGCGCCGGACATCATACGCGCGAAATATAATACGACGACGAATGGAGCAAAAGCCATGAGGAAGTAATCAAGACCTAATCCGAGAAGAGAGATCAGCATGATCGGTCTGCGCCCATATTTATCCGATAGCGCGCCGATGACGGGCATGAAGATGAATTGCATCAAAGCCCAGACAAATGTCAGCCCCGCCATATGCAGGCCAATCATATTATCATCTGCGCCTGTTAACGCCCCGACTAAATCGGGAAGGACGGGGATGATAATCCCAAATCCAACCGCATTAATGGCCACCGTCAGAAGAACAAAGAGGAGCGCTTTTTTACCGGCGGTGCGAGAAACAGCCATAATTATAGTGTTTCCAAATGCGCGAAGTCTTTGGCGAGGCGATCATAGATGCTGCGTTTGAACGGAACGATTTTGTCCTGCGCCTCAGAAAGGCTCGCCCAATGCCAGTCCGTAAATTCGACTGGGGAGTGGTGTTCAAGATTTATATCCTGATCCTCGCCGTGATAGCGAAAGGCGAACCAACGCTGGCGTTGTCCAAGCCAAAGTTTCTTTTTCCGGCGGTGTCCATTGGGGATGTCATAATAGAGCCAATCGGTAATTTCGCCGAGCGGTGAGAGGTGATTGACGTGGACGCCCGTCTCTTCGCGCATTTCGCGGATCGCGGCATATAGCGGCGTCTCGCCCGCATCAATGCCGCCTTGCGGGAATTGCCAACAATAGGGCTCGGGTGTATTGGCGCGGCGGCCTAGCCAAACTTGACCTTTTGCATTGAACATGCAGACACCGACGCAGGGGCGATAATCCTCATCAGAACGCGGTGATTGGCTCATGGCTTGTTTTTGATTTTGTAGCTCACGGGCACAATGATCGTCCCGCGATCTTCAAGGCCGCCTGCCCAGAATAATATTCCGTCAAGTGTTCCGGGAAGCGCTCCGCCAACGCCCATCGGAATATTTCCGCCGGGATTTGTGCTAGCTTCTAAGGCGAGAAGGGTATCACCTACAGCAGAGGCGCTTTCGTTGAGGTCAATATAAGCGCGGCCTTGAGTCCATGGCACGCCGCTGGTCAGCGCGCTTATGCGTCCATTTTGGTCGCTTTCGGAATAGACGAATCCTAATCCGGACTCGCGCAATTTCGCAAAGACTGGGGCCGCTTTAACCGGGCTGTCGAGGAAGCGATCTCCATAGAAATCGGTGACGGCGAAATATCCCTGCGCGCGGCTAAGTATGCGATCTAGCGTGCGGGCATTATTGGCGGGCGGGGCATTGACCAGCAAGATATAGGGCGGAATAGATGCGGGATCCGCGTCGGCCATATTATAGGGTTCCATAGGAACTTCGAGAATGACCTCATGTCCTTTGGCGCGGGCTTTATTAATCCAGTTTTGCAAATTCGGAGCATGCGGCGCGAAGGATAAGGTTACCTCCGGCGGAAGTTCATCAATGGCGCGCTGTGTCAGCGGCGCGTAGAGGCCAAGCCCGCGCACGACGACCGCCACTTTTCGGCTATTTTTACGCGCCGCGAAGGGCTTGGAATAGGCTTCGAATGGGGTATTACCTGCGGCATTGGGCGCGGGGATTGGGCCGAAAGGGCTTTGGCGACTATAGCCTGCAATTGGAGCGCGAGCGAGGGGGACAGAATTATTGCCGCCTTCGGGGACATAGCGCCCGGGCGCAGGGGGCTGATTGCCAATATATGCGGTTTCGCCAGCGCTGACGGGGCGGCCATTAATTGTGACGACAGAGGGCAGCCGTGATGTGGCGCGCGGCTCTTCGACCTCTTGCTCGGCGCCCACCATTTCATCTTCGAGCGGCGGGTCCGCAACGACAATGGTTGCGATCTGAGCATTGTCGCCAATAGGCAAAATATCGATAGGATCTATAAGTTGACTATCGAGTTGATTAGGGCGCGGCGGCTCCGGCATTGTGTCTAAGACCACATAGCCTTGAGGCGTGGCATCTGCCGTATCTCCGGCATAGACAGCATAGGCCGCAACTAAAGCAGGCAAGAGCGCGAGCACAAGAAATGCCATAGTGGCATGACGCTTAATAGAAGGGCCTTTACGGCTATATCGTGCTGTAGCGCGGGACATAGGGATTCAATAGCGGCCTTCTTGGCGGCGCGCTAGAGTCAATCCGCAGTTTAGATGGTTTGTTTATTGCGCGCCTGAGCCGATCAGAGACTTAAAATCATCGCGTTTGACGATCTCAATCGCTTTGGTGAGCTGATAATCCTCATCAACGTCAAATTCTTCGGGCGGATAATCGATGATAATTTCTTTCTCGACCAGTTCACCTTCATCATTCATCGTCTCAACTTCGAGCGTATTCGGAAGATCGCGTTCGCTAATGGACAGACGTTTTTTACCATCATCTTGGACATAAGAGACTGCAATATCTGGATCAACACCGAGGCCTTGAATGGATTTTCCTGATGGCGTGTAATAGCGAGCTGTCGTTAGACGCAGAGCTCCGTCACGTCCGCCTGCGAGCGGGATAACAGACTGCACTGAGCCTTTACCGAAGCTGGTCATGCCCACAACAACTGCGCGTTCACGATCTTGCAGAGCGCCAGCCACAATTTCCGCCGCGGACGCGGATGCGCCGTTAATCAGAACAACAACAGGAACGCCTTTAAGCGCGTCGCCGCGTTTGGCATTATAGCGGGCCGTATCGCGCGGGTCGCGGCTACGGGTTGAAACAACTTCACCGCCATCAAGGAAGAGTCCCGAGACGCGAACAGATTGATCAAGAAGGCCGCCCGGATTGCTCCGCAAATCCAAGACGATGCCCGGGATCTTGCCGCCCATTTCCTTTTTCAAAGCTTTAACCGCAGATTCGAGCTCTTCGCCTGTGTTTTCATTAAAGGATGACAGGCGAATATATCCAATACCGTCTTTGACTTCGTGGCGCACAACTTTGCGCTTAATGATTTCCCGAACCATGGAGATTTCAATCGGCTCGTCAGCGTCTTCGCGCACAACCGTGATTGTAATTGCTTCGCCCGGCGCGCCGCGCATTTTCTCAACGGCTTCATTTAAAGAGAGACCGAGAATGCTTTCACCTTCAATTTCGACAATGCTGTCACCGGCTTTAACGCCTGCGCGCTCTGCGGGTGTGTCGTCCATTGGCGTGATAACAGTGACGACGCCATCTTCGGTCGTGACTTCCATACCAAGGCCGCCATATTCGCCGCGCGTCGTGCTGGTCATATCCGTGAAATCGTCGGGACTCATATATGAGCTATGCGGATCAAGAGATTGCAGCATGCCATTTAAGGCTTCGTCGATAAGGTCGCTATCTTCGACTTCGACGACATAATCTTTGCGAACGCGGGCAAGAACGTCAGCAAACAAACCAAGCTGCTGAAAGGTTTGCGCATTAGACGGTTTCTCGACAGCGAAAGCTGAATAATTCGCGGTTGAGAATGTAAACAAAGCCGTTGCGGCCACTGCGCCTAATAATGGCAAACCATATTTCATAATAAATACCTCTTCTGGGCTTTAACTTAGTCTTCATATTTCGCTGTGGGAAGGACTTTATCCAGAAAACAGCGTTAACAATGGCTCACATTTGCGTGGTCACTTTGCATTATATCTGCAAATCTCGTGCCGAGGATAAAGTTTAGCCTAGATTTGTCCCAAGCCATGGCACCGGGTTTACGGGCGTGCCATTTTTACGAAGCTCAATGTATAATTCCGGCTTGCGCGATCCCATGCGCCCAAGGGGCTCGCCGGACAAAACCATTTGACCTTTTTTGCCAAAGCTTTCGGTCATTCCGGTCAGAACGATAAAGTAACCATCGCCGACATTGAGGATAACAACGCGAGAGTAATTTTTAAATTCGCCCGCAAATTCGATCCGGCCAGAGAACGGCGCTAAAACTTGTGCGCCGCTGCGTGTCGATAGCGTGATGCCTTTTGATTTCTCACCGTCAGCTGCGCGCGCATTATATTTTCGGATAATTGTGCCTCGCGCCGGCGCGCGTAATTTTCCGCGCGCATCGGCAAAGCGGCCCGTATCAGGCATGATAAGCGGTTGGGGCGCATAGCCCCTTTCCGGCTTTATTCGCGGAACGGGGATGCCGCTGTCACTGACTTGTCCGCCTTGCGGTCGGCTGCGTTCGGGTTTGATCCGCGGCGCCGCATTGGCATCCGCTTCAAATCGCGCAATCAATTCGCGCAGGCTATTGGCTTTATCCGCATAGCCTTGCGCCCGTTTTTGCGCGGCGTCGCTCTGCTCGCCGAGTTTTGTCTCTTGCTGTTGTTTCGATTTAATCAGCGTGGATATTTCGGAGCGTTTATCCGAAAGTTTCGCTTCGGTTTTAGCAAGACTGACCTTCTCCGTTTCAATATTGGCGCGCACATCCTGCAAGTCGTCGAGCTGGCTTGCAAGTTCATCGGCTTTAACGCGAAGGCGCTGCGTCATCGTGCTGATGAGCAGTGCAGCCTGCGCCGCCGCGCGGGAATCGTCGGGGCGGGTCGCCAGCGATGGCGGAGGGTTGCGCTCTATGCGCTGTAGCGCGGCAAGAAGGTCATACAGGTCTTGGCGGTTTTCATAGATCTGCGTTTCTAATGTCGTTTCATCTTTGGAGAGATCAGACAGCCGCGCATCTGCTGCGCGAGCTGTTTTTTCATAGGTTTCGGCTTGGGCGCCCAGGGTGACGAGCTGGCTTTGCAACCGCGTTATTTCTTTGCGGGCTGTTGCGCGCTCTTTTTCAAGTCTTTCGCGATCAGCTTCGGCTTGTTTTTGTTGGCGTTCCAGCTCTTGAATTTGCGCAGGGTCAGGCTGCTGCGCGCTGGCGGGCAGGGTGAGGCCAAAGAGGCAAGCGGTGAGAATCAGATAGCGCATTAATCGCGATGATAAGGTGTTCCGGCTAGAATTGAAAAGGCTCGATATATTTGCTCGCACAGCATCACGCGCAGCAGTTTATGCGGCCAAACGGGTTTTCCCAGCTGCCACATGACCGCGTGAGGCGGAACGCAGTCCCGATCAAAGCCATCCGGCGGACCAATAAGAAAGACGCATTCAGATTGTCCGTCATCACGCCAGCGCGCAATGTGCTGCGCCATTTGCCGCGAGCTAAGCGCTTTGCCGCGTTCATCCAAATAGACTGTCATCTGTCCGGGTTTTGCGTCGCCAATAATTGCGAGAGACTCGTCTGTGCGGGTTTTCTTTGCCCGCAGATCGACCTGCTGTTCTTCGATAGAAGAAATGCCCAGATTGCGCGCAAGGCCGGCGGCGCGGCCAATATAATCATCAATGAGGTCGCGCTCCGGCCCGGATTTAATCACGGCGCCTGCGCGGATTGTGACCTTCATTAGCCTGCGGGCTTAGCCGCGACTTTATCTGCCAGATGGCCTTCGCCTGCGGGGGATGTCCAGATTTTCTCAATGTTGTAGAACTCGCGCACTTCGGGGCGGAAGATATGAACAATCAGATCGCCTGCGTCGATGAGAACCCAGTCATTATTCTCTGTGCCTTCAACGCCCATTTTTGTCAGGCCATATTCTTTAAGGCCTTTCATGACATAATCTGCCAGCGCGCTGACATGGCGATTAGAGCGGCCAGATGCCACGATCATATAATCAGCAAGGGAGCTCTTGCCGTCCAGATCAATGCGAAGCATCTCTTGAGCGCTATGCTCGTCGAGTACACTTTCTACTAATTTTGTAAGGTCTAAAGCGTCGACGTCTTTGCCGTCGACGGTGATGGGATCGATCACTGATCCTTCACCTTTGTTATATCGAGTTGTCAGCGAAAATGCTCCTACAGTTAGCTGCGTAGCATCCGCGTAACACATATCTGTTCAATCCAAAACCTTCAAAGACGGCCAGCATACAGTTAATATAAGGCGGCTAAGACGTGACTGCGACTATCACAATTTTGTATCTAGCTAATTAGAGCACAATGTTATAATAGCACATCGCTTATGAATTTACGGTTTCAAATTATTAGTTTTGTTGCTGCTGCGTTTCTCCTCTGGGGCGTTGGCGCATCAACCATGCATGCTCATGAAGCCCATGACGCGCCGGAGGCGACGCCATGTGAAATCTGTTTGATTGTCACGGCAGGTGAAGATCAAGGCGCAGCGATTGCTCTGCCGGCAACTGAATTTGCGATTTATATCGCCTCGCGCGATCAGCATGATTTCGCGCGCCTTGCGTCATCTGAAATTGTTATTACCCCTGTTCGCGGCCCGCCGAAACGCGGCCCGCCTTCCCGCTTTTAGAAACACATATATCCCGCCCTGCTGACAGGGCTTTTCCACGTTTTTAGAAGACTATTTATCATGACAAAATTTTATCCCTTAATGCTGGGCGCTAGCCTTGCTGTGCTTACGCATTCCTCTATCGCATCCGCTCAAATCGCAGAGTTTGAAGACGAAATTATCGTCACAGGATCGCCGCTTAATCAAACGCCCGACGAGGCGATTACCGGATTATCCGTTATATCCGGCGATGACCTCTCGCGCCGTCTTGCGCCAACGATTGGCGAAACGCTTAAATATGAACCGGGCGTAAGCTCTACATTCTTCGGTCCCGGGGCGTCGCGTCCCATCATTCGCGGGCAGGGCGCAGGGCGCGTGCGTGTTCTTAATAATGGCATTGGGTCTATTGACGCTTCGGCGGCCTCGCCGGATCACGCCGTTGCCGCAGAACCCGCTCAAGCTGAGCGCATCGAAGTGGTGCGCGGCGCAGGCCTTTTGCGTTTTGGCAGCTCAGGCAGCGGCGGCGTTGTGAATCTTATCGATGGCCGCATGCCCGATAGCCTCACTGATGATGGCCGTGACGGCGCAGTCCGCATGGGCGTGTCCAGCGTAAATGCGGGGCGTGAAGTCGCCGGTTCACTTGACCAACAATTGGGTGATAATTTTGTATTGCATCTTAGCGGCACAGGCCGCGCGACAGAGAATTACACGGTCGGGGATGAAACGATTGAAAATTCGCAATCTGACTCCACATCATTTACAGTCGGTGGATCATATTTGGGTGAGAATTTGACGATTGGCGGCGCTTATCAGGAATTTGAAACAGGTTACGGTATTCCCGGCGGCCACGGCCATGGTCACGAGGACGAAGATCACGATGAAGATCATGAGGACGAGGATCATGAAGATGAAGATCATGACGAAGAGGAGCACGGCGAAGAAGAGGAAGAAGAAAACGTCACAATCGAGTTAAAGCAAAAGCGCTTCGATTTTAACGCCTCTCTGAACATGGACGGTTATTTTGACCGCATCAATGTCTTTGCAGGTCTTGCCGATTATCAGCATATCGAATTTGAAGGCCCCGGCGAAGTCGGCACAGTCTTTAATAATGAAGGCTATGAAGTACGGGCCGAAGCGATTGCCAATTCCGGCGACGGACGCGGCGCGGCATATGGCGTGCAGCTCACCCATCGGGATTTTGAAGCCATTGGCGAAGAAGCTTTTGTGCCGCCAACAACCACGGATAGCCTTGGCGTCTATACGTTCCAAGAAATAGAACTTGGCGATATCCACCTCGAGGGCGCGGCGCGATATGAGCGCACAGATGTCGAAGACACCGCCGCGCGCAATACGCGCAGCTTTGATGCCTTCAGCCTCAGCGCTGGCGCGGACAAGCATCTGACAGAGGCGCTGCGTATTGGCGGAACAATTTTCCGCACGGAGCGCGCCCCGTCCAGCGAAGAGCTGTTCTCAAACGGCCCGCATTTGGCGACGTCGCAATTCGAGCTTGGCGACGCCGCGCTGGATGTTGAAACGGCAACGGGCATTGAGGCCGCGCTTCGTCACCGCGAAGACGGACATTTTGTAACGCTAAACCTGTTCTATACGGATTATAATGATTATATCTTTGAGCGCGAAACAGGCGGCGAAGAGGACGGCTTGCCGATCTATCAATACACATCCGAAGACGCGACCTTTACTGGCTTTGAGCTTCAAGGGGGTAAAGATTTGTTCTCTACGCAAATGTTTGACGTTAGTGCAGATGGCCTAGTCGAATATGTTCGCGCAGAGACCGATGGCGGTAATCTTCCGCGTATTCCGCCACTCTCTGTTTTGGCCGGACTGGACTTTGATACCGCAAATCAGACCTATCGCGCTGAGGTGGAATACACATCAGAAGCGAATGATTTGGCCGAGTTCGAAGAGCCGACAGAAAGCTACACGCTGGTCAATCTATTCGCCGATTGGCGCTTTGTGGACGCGCAGAACGTCACTCTATCCGCGTCTGTCATGAATATCTTTGACGAGGAGGCGCAGCAGCACACATCCTTCCTCAAGGAGTCTGTGCCGCTACCGGGTCGTAATGTTCGCCTATCGATCAGAGCTGCGTTTTAGAGCAAGCCTCATCCTGAGGCGGTTTACATCGTCCTTCGAGACGCCGCGAGGCGGCTCCTCAGGATGAGGCAAACCGGGACTCGAAGGACAAGGCGTTCTCTCATTCGAGTCGTGAAGCTATTTTTTAGAGTTCCGTATCTTCGTGCTGCTTTGAGCGTTTAGCGGTGGGGTCAGATAGACCCACGCCGGAGCCTCAAAGTCAGCAATTTTGTGCGAAAATTGCTCATCAATGCGCGCGTCAGCAAACTGGCGCGCGACTTGACCCAGGCGCGGCTTTAGGCCTTTGCCGGGCCGCGCAATCACGGCAATGGGCAGCGCGTTCATAATGACTTGCCAGTCTTTCCATTTGGGCATTTGCGATAAATTATCCGCGCCCATCATCCAGACAAATTGTTTGTCCGCATGACGCGTGAATAATTTTGCGAGCATATCGACTGTATATTGCGTGCCGTAATCACGCTCAATATGACTGATTTTCATATTACGCGGTAAGCTTAAAGCTTCAACGCTAGCAACGCGCGCCTCGTAATTATTCGTGCTTTTTTTGAGCGGGTTTCCGGGGCTAACCAGCCACCAAACCTCGTCTAATCCAAGGTCCCGCAAGCCGCATTCCGCAACCATTTTATGGCCCTGATGGGCGGGATTAAAACTCCCTCCAAATAGGCCGACTTTTAGCATTATGCAGGCCGTATATGACCATCACCGCGCACGGCATATTTATATGTCGTGAGCTGCGCTGCGCCAACGGGGCCGCGTGCATGCAGGCGTCCTGTGGCAATTCCAATTTCTGCGCCAAAGCCAAATTCACCGCCATCGGCAAATTGCGTCGAGGCATTATGCACGGTGATCGCGCTATCCACGCTATTGATGAACTGCGCGGCCGCGGTATCGTTTTCAGTGATAATTGCGTCTGTATGGCCGCTGCTATATTGGTCAATATGGGCGAGCGCCTCGTCAATATTATCAACGATTTTGATTGATAATATGGCGTCCAAATATTCCGTCGACCAATCTTCTTGGGTGACTTTATTCATGCCCGGCAGTATCGCGCGCGAGCGTTTACAGGCGCGTAGCTCACAACCCGCATCGAGCAGATCCCCGGCGATGAAGGGCAAAAACCCATCCGCGATGCGCTCATCAATCAAGAGCGTTTCCGTTGCGCCGCAAATGCCTGTGCGCCGCATTTTGGCATTAAACACAATCGCGCGCGCTTTTTTGAAATCAGCATCTTCGTGGACATAGCTGTGACAAATGCCTTCAAGATGGGCCAGCACAGGAATGCGCGCTTCGTCTTGGACGCGCGCCACAAGCGACTTGCCGCCGCGCGGAATAATCAAATCAATTGCGCCCGAAATGCCGCCTAGCATATGCCCCACAGCGTCTCGATCTGTTGTCGCGATAAGCTGCACGCAATCGGCGGGCAGGTCCGCGCTCTTTAGGCCTTTCACAAGGGCTTTATGGATCGCGAGCGCGCTACGCAAACTCTCTGAGCCTGCGCGCAAGATTGCCGCATTGCCTGATTTCACGCAGAGCGCGCCAGCATCTGCGGTCACATTGGGGCGGCTCTCATAGATGATGCCGATAACGCCAATGGGCACGCGGATACGCGCAATTTTTAAACCATTTGGCGGGGCGTAATGCGCGTCTTCCATCCCCACGGGATCGGGCAGGGCCGCGATAGCTTCAAGACTGCGGGCGATCGCTTCAATGCGCTCCGGCGAAAGCTCAAGACGGTCCAGCATTGCGGGCGATAGACCCTTCGTTTTGCCTGCCGCCATGTCTTCGGCGTTGGCCTTTAGAATGGCTTTGCTATTGTCTCTGATTGCGCTGGCCATAGCTGAGATTGCGGCGGCGCGCGTGCGGCCACTGGCCAGGCGAAGGGCTTTCGCCGCTTTTGCGGCGCGCCTGCCCATTGTCGCCATATATTCAGGCAGATCCGTAATTTTTGTTATCGCGCTCATAATAAAACCAAATTATCGCGGTGAATGAGGGCCGCGCCGTGACTATAACCAAGCGCGGCAGAAATGTCGCCAGATTTTAAACCCAATATCTGCTGTGTTTCCACGGCGCTATAGCCCGCCAACCCTTTAGCGACGGCGTGGCCTTTATGTATTACGGTTACGGCGTCGCCCGCATTAAAGGTGCCGTCAAATGCAGTCGCGCCAGCAGGCAGCAGGCTTTTACCATTGCGCAGAGCATTTAACGCGCCATCATCGATGTGAACTTGGCCGTGACTTTTTAGGCTTCCGGCGATCCATTGCTTGCGCGCGCTGGCGGGGTCAGCTTTGGCCACAAACCAACTGGCCTTTGCGCCGCCGCGAAGCGCGTTAATTGGCGAGGATATTTCGCCCGATGTTATGATAAGATGACAGCCCGCTTTAATGGCAATATCTGCGGCGAGTAGCTTTGTCGCCATGCCGCCCGTGCCCACTGCGGCGCTTTCGTTCGAGTCCCCGCCCATCGCCATAATCTCTGGTGTCAGGCTTTCAATTTTCGCAATATGTTTCGCGTCCTCATCCACGCGCGGATCAGCGCTGTAAAGCCCGTCAATATCAGAGAGTAAAATCAGGACATCCGCGCCGACCATTTGCGCCGTGCGCGCCGCAAGCCGGTCATTATCGCCATAGCGAATTTCATCCGTCGCGACGGTGTCATTTTCATTGATGATCGGAACGGCGCCAAGTTTAAGAAGCGCGCGTAGCGTTCTGCTGGCATTAATCCAGCGCGCGCGGTCTTCGGTATCGGTGAGTGTGAGCAGCGCTTGCGCCGTCGTGATGCCGTGCGGGGTTAGCACATCTTCATAGGCGCGCGTCAATGCCGCTTGGCCAACCGCGGCGCAGGCTTGTTTCTCGGCAAGGCTTAACTTGCGCCCGCGTAGCCCCAATTTGCTTCGTCCCAGCGCAATCGCGCCTGATGACACGATGATAACAGAGCGGCCCGTATTACGCAGCGCGGCCACGTCATCAGCAATTCCCGACAGCCACGTCTCGCGCAGTTCACCTGTTTCATGATCGACAAGTAAGGCTGAGCCAATTTTGACGATAATGATTTTGGCGTCATTGATGATTTCAGAGAGGCTCCCCATTACGGGCTCCAGCTTTCCGCCTCCGGCTTTACCGGTTTAGCTTCGGCGGCGCGCCGTTTTTGGACAAGTTTAAAGACTTCGCGCAGCACTTCAGGAACGCCGTCGCCAGACACGCCCGAGACATGTAAGGGCGTTTTGCCCGACGCTTTTTTAATGGCTTTGCTGACCTTGGTCAGCGTCTTCTCATCTATCGCATCGATCTTATTGAGCGCCAAGATTTCAGGTTTCTCAGCAAGCCCGTCATCATAGGCGGCCAGTTCGCCGCGAATAATATTATAGGCGCCAACAGGGTCTTCGCCTGTTACGTCAATTAAATGCACGAGCGCCGCGCAGCGTTCCACATGGCCCAGGAAGCGGTGACCAATACCCGCGCCGTCGCTTGCGCCTTCAATCAGGCCCGGAATATCGGCCATAACGAAGCGCGCTGTATCGGCCATATCGACAACGCCCAAATGCGGGCGCAGCGTCGTAAAGGGATAATCAGCTGTTTTGGGCTTTGCCGCGCTAACGGCGGATAGGAATGTTGATTTACCTGCATTGGGCAGACCAACAAGACCTGCGTCCGCGATAAGTTTTAACCGCAGCCAGACCCAGCGTTCCTCGCCGTCTTCGCCCGGGTTAGACCGGCGCGGAGCTTGGTTTGCTGCCGTTTTAAATCGGGCATTGCCCCAGCCCCCATTGCCGCCGCGCGCTAGCAGGACGCGTTGACCGTCTTCGCTAATATCGACCAATAGCTCTTCGGTATCGGCGTCGATGACCTGTGTGCCGATCGGGACTTGGATGACCATGTCCTCGCCTGCCGCGCCTGTCATATCACTGCCCATTCCGGGCGTGCCGACTTTGGCTTTGAAATGCTGGCGATAACGAAAATCAATGAGCGTGTTGAGGTTATCCGTGCCTTCGATGAAAACATGTCCGCCGCGTCCGCCGTCCCCGCCATTGGGACCGCCAAAGGCCACGAATTTCTCGCGGCGAAAGGCAATACAGCCGCCGCCGCCATGGCCGGAGCTGATATAGATTTTAGCTTGGTCTAGGAATTTCATGCCGGACTCTTTTCGTGAACCTGCGGGATTGTTTCGGCGAGTTGTCCGCCAATGCGGATCGGTTCTGCGCGCACGGCGAGGCCTTTGGCATTTGTTTCAACAAAGACGCCGCAAATTGTGCCCTCGCCCGATGCAGGCGTGAAGCGGCCTTGGCGCATGCGCGTTTTAAAACGGTGAACGGGCTCGTCTTTTTCCATACCGATGACGCTGTCATAGTCGCCGCACATTCCAGCGTCGGTTTGATAGGCCGTGCCGCCCGGTAAGATGCGGGTATCGGCGGTGGGAATATGTTGATGCGTGCCGACGACAAGGCTGGCGCGGCTGTCACAAATCACGCCCATGGCGTTCTTCTCTGATGTGGCTTCTGCGTGAATGTCGACAATGATGGCGTCCGCCACTTCGCCGAGCGGAGCATTGGCCAGCTCGCGCTCTACGGCGATAAACGGATCATCCAAGCTGTCCATAAAGACGCGGCCTAGAACATTGATTACAAGGATTTGAAACCCGCCGCAATTATATAATCCTGCGCCGCGTCCGGGGACTTGGCCTTGGGGATAGTTACACGGGCGTAAAATTCGCTGATCTTCGTCAATGAGTGTCACGCCTTGGGGATTGTCAAAACTGTGATTGCCCAGCGTGAGCACATCAACGCCGCAGTCAAATAATTGCTCAGCTGTGCCGCGCGTAATACCAAATCCGCCTGCCGCATTTTCTGCGTTCACAATAACAGCGTCTAACGCGAGATCCCGGCGCAGGCGCGGGACGTGGCGGGTGACCGCAGTGCGGCCCGAACGGCCTACAACATCTCCAAAAAATGCAAATCTCATTTTAAAAGCGCCTGAATTCTTTTTCGGTTAAAATGCCGTCCAGTCGCATGTCATGCGCCTCTGTCGGCAAGCTTTGCGCTTCTTGCGCAGCAAACGCCACCCCGCAAGCAAAAACGTCATGCGCAGCTCGTATCTCTGACAGTGTGCGATCGTAATATCCGCCGCCATAACCAAGCCGCTCACCGTCATGCGTGAACGCCAAAAGAGGCATGAGGATAATGTCAGGGGTTAGAACAGGCGATGATTTTGGCGGCTGATGCGTGCCATGTGGTCCCCGCTCCAATGGAATGCCCGAGGCGAAGCGTCGAAACTCCAGCGGGTGATGTTTACGAACGATGGCGGGCAGGGCGAGCGTTTCGCCTTGATCGATAAGGGCAGACATTAAGGGGGTAATGTCGAACTCGTCTTTAATGGGATAATATGCACCGATAATTTTGCCGCGAAACTGCGCCGCTGGGTAATGCTGGATTAACTCCAAGCTCGCAGCAGGGTTTTGCAGCGCCGCTTTCGCGCGCGCAGTTTTAGCTTGGAGACGTGCGCGTGATTTTTCGTATGAGGGCAGGGGCATAGGGCTGTCTTGTCTCGAAAACGCATCTAGAGTGACATCGAAATCCCCGATTTTCTGCAAGCAGAGAACGGGCCCCCTTTCGGGGAATTTCAGCAAGCGGCGAGTGTCGGCGTTTACGCCGACCCGGGGATTAATAATGCGGCGGCCCCGCAAAGTCCGTGTGCGCGAGTAAACCCCCGTGAACCAAGTTTAAGGTGGGTGTCGGAATTAACTAGACCACGGCCTAGACAGAGCCAACTCCCGTTTGGGTGTTTAAGGTCCCTGGGATAAATGCCCATCACGCGACCCGCAGTAACCGCCTAAGCGTTATGTGGGCGTGAGTGGTGTAGAGTGCAAGCGTAAAAGCGCGCGCGAGTGAGAAAACTAGGTTTCGCCGCGAAGACCCGCAGCCAGTTTTTCAATTTGCTCAGCAGCGCTTGCGAGCGCGTTGATGGCGTCGCTTTCTTGGCGCTCTGCCGTTTTTGTCGCAATGGCGGCGTCTTTGCGCATTTGCTCTGTCATGGCCGCGGCTTGGCCTTCCATGTCGGCGCGCATTTCAGCGATTTCATCTGACATCGTGATGCCGGCCATCACCAGCAAGCGCACGTCACCGATTTGCCCAAATTGGTCGGCAAGAGCTTTGACGCGGGCATCTAAATCATTGCCAAGGCGGGTTAAGCGCGCTTCTTCGCCTTCATCACATCCCAGCGCATATTTGCGTCCGTTAATTTCTAAATTGACTTTGGCCATTGCGCCCGTTCCTTGCCCGCTAAGTCTTGTTCAGGGCTGTTTTAACCTGTGAAATAACCATGTCCATTTCTTTCATGGTTTCTTCGGCCAGCTCTGTAAATTCGGCTTCGCGCGATTTTAACTCCGCAGCATGCGTTTCCGCTTCGGATTGGGCTTGTTTCGCCGCCTTGGTTTCGGCGAGTGCCGTATCGAGTTCTGCGGATAATTTCTGGCGATCTTCTTCGAGGCGCGTTTGCCCCGCGGCGCCAGCTTCAAGCTGCTCTAGGCGCTTGCTGATAGGCGTTAATGAGGCCGACAAGCTGGCGACAGCGCGCTGCAGACGGTTAGCAGCGTCTTTCACGCTGATCGGATGTGCGTCCGTGGAAGTCGAATCTGTATTCATGATTATAAGATATGACGTGATTTGCTCATTTCTCCAAGTCCTCATTGAGGGGGCCTTTTTCGGGCTTAACTGAAGAAAGTTTAGAAGACAGCGCTGTCATCTTAGAATTAGGCATTTCTTACCCTATCGAAGCTATAGGAGCCGCGTTAAGGGGCGCAAATACGGCATGAGGATCGCACCTCGAGGACTCAAAACCAGATAAAAGGTTGAGACGCATGACAGTTCGAATTGGAATTAATGGATTTGGCCGCATTGGACGCCTCGTCGTCCGTGCCATCGCAGAACAGGGCCGCACCGACGTTCAAGTCGTCGCGATTAACAGTCCGGGCGCCATCGAAACACAGGCGCATTTATTGCGCTATGACTCGGTGCACGGCGTATTTAGCAAAACCGTTACACATGATGCGAAGTCGATGACGGTCGATGGTCACAAAATTCGGGTCACGCATGAGCGTAACCCTGCCGCGATTGATTGGGGCGTTTTGGGTGTTGATGTCGTGATGGAATGCACGGGTATTTTCCGAGATAAAGAGAGCGCGGGAAAACACATGCTGGGCGGGGCCAAAAAGGTGCTGATTTCTGCGCCGGGCAAAAAGGTCGATAACACGATCGTTTATGGCGTTAATCACGACCGACTTAAGAGCACTGACACTGTTGTGTCCTGCGCGTCATGCACCACAAATTGCCTTGCGCCGATTGCAAAGGTTCTGATTGAGAGCTGCGGCATTCGCAGCGGGTTTATGACGACCGTGCATAGCTATACACAAGATCAACGTATTTTGGACAACAGCCACAAAGATCTCTACCGCGCGCGCGCCGCGGCGCAGAACATGATTCCCACATCTACCGGCGCGGCCAAAGCGGTCGGCATTGTCTTGCCCGAACTTTCTGGCAAACTTGCGGGCTCTGCTGTGCGCGTTCCGACGGCGAATGTGTCTATGATTGATTTGTCGATCATCCCCGAAAATAATACGACGATTACGCAAATTAACGCGGCCATGAAGGCGGCCTCCGAGGGGCCAATGAAGGGCGTGTTGCGCTACACCGAAGAAGCGCTTGTTAGCTCTGACCTTAATCACGATCCCCACAGCGCAATCTTCGCTGCGCCGCTGACCGATGTACTTTATGGCGATTTGGCTAAAGTTGTGGCATGGTATGACAATGAGTGGGGTTTTTCGAACCGCATGATTGACGTGGCCCGCGCGATGATGGAGGCCTAGGCAAATTTATTTGCCCATGGAGATATTATGAACTTTCGCCGCTTAGAAAATGCCAGCCTTGATAATAAGACAGCCCTGGTCCGCGTGGATTTCAATGTGCCCGTCGGCGAGGGCGGCGGCATTACTGATGACACACGATTGCGGGTCGCCATTCCTACAATCCAAGCCTTGCAAGAGGCCGGCGCGAAGATTGTGCTGTTTTCTCATTTTGGTCGCCCTAAGGGTGAAGTTGATCCGGCTTTGTCGCTCGGCTTTCTGACTGATCCGCTCTCCAAACTGATTGGATCCCCTGTTTCATTTTGCAGTGAACTCACGGGCCAAGTCGCGCGCGATGCCGTAAATGCGATGTCTTCGGGCGATGTTCTGCTTATGGAAAATACGCGTTTCCTTGCGGGCGAAACGACGAATAACCCTAAATTGTCCTCAGAGGTCGCGACGCTGGGTGATGTGTTCATTCACGATGCGTTTAGCGCGGCGCATCGCGCCCATATGAGCTCTGC
>CALLBH010000198.1 GCA_938001945.1 uncultured Robiginitomaculum sp. | reverse complement strand
GTCCCAGAACATCTCAGAGAACTCATTACATAGCGCGACAAGCTTCTCGCCGTCCTCGCGGTGAAGGTCCTGCTTACAGGCAGATCCGGCCATCATGATTTTATGAGCCAGCTCATGCGCGCCGGGATGCTTCTTAAGGTGATCGCCTTTCATGAAGTCGCCCCAGATGATGCGCGTCTCGTGTTTCACGAGTTCCGCTTGATGCTCTTTCTCGGCCGTATTACGGGCAACCTGCATAGCAAATGCTGTCTCGGACAGGCCTTTGTCTTTGAGGGACAAGAGGATGTCGATCTGGCGAAGCGTCGATACGGCGTGATACATAATCGTGCGCGCGTCATAAACACCGCAAGGAATGTCACAATGGGCCGACGTTGTGTCGAGTTTAGATGCAAATTTATCAAACATATGCGCTCTCCTAATTCTTGTTTTTGTTAATTTTGAAAACGACTGCTGCGCCGACAACTGCGCCCAAAATCAATGGCGCGATGTGGACAGGGTTCGATAACCAATGTGCAATCGTTTGCGCCATTGTCGCATCTGCGGCGTCGTGGTGGGCAAATGCAGGCGCGCTTGCCGCGGCGGCAATGGCTAATGCTGTGAAACGCGAAATATGTTTCATAATATAGTCCTCATAGTGGTGGTGAAAAAAGATAAGCTCTTGTAGAAGATACGACAGAAAAGGCCAGACAGTTCCATTGAAAAATAAATATGCCGGATAAAGACAGTCCAGAGACAGCAATTGACGCCCTCGCGCGGGTGGACCCTGATCGCCGCCGCGCCGCCATCCTCGCGCCTAAAGACGTGCGCGATGATCTGTTGACGCTTTATGCGTTTCACTACGAGCTTGCCAAAATCCCTGAATGGGTGAGTGAGCCGATGGTGGGCGCGATACGCTATCAGTGGTGGCGCGACGCGGTTGACGAGATTTATAGCGGTAAAGCGGTGAAGGCGCATGAAGTGACGACGCCGCTGGCAGGTGTCCTAACGCGCCACAAGATCCCGCGCTTCGCCGTTGATAAATTGATCGACGCGCGCGAGCACGATATCGAAGCTGCGCCATTTGCCAATATGAAAGCGGCGCGCGCCTACGCAGCGAGCACGTCAGGACGGTTAATGTCGATTGCAGCCAAAATCGCGGCGCCTGATTATGACGGAGACGCACCGATGATGCTCGGGCAAAGTTGGGGCATGGCGGGGTTGCTGCGGGCTTATGGTTATTACAATAAAGGCATGCTGCTCAATTTGGATTATAGCGATATTCGCGCGGCCACGCGTGAGGATTATAAATCCGCCAGCGCGAAATTTCCTGCGGCTCTTATCCCTGCGATTGCCTATGCCGCGCTCGTGCCCAAATTCATCAGTAAGTCAGGCGGTCGTTTTGACCCGCTTAAGGCTCAGTTGTCGCTTAGTCCGCTGGTGAAACAACTAAAGATGATGGGCGCGGTGATAACGGGGAGAGTGTAACCCCTAAGCCCCCATCCCCTTCGCTGCGCTCAGGTACTTCCCCCGCAAGCGGGAGAAGGTTTATCTTTCTAGATGTGAAAACCTTCCCCTGTTTACGGGGGAAGTACCTGAGCGCAGCGAAGGGGATGGGGGCGAACTGATTAGGCCGCTTTAACCCATTTCTCGATATCGTTAAGCGCGCGCATAGCCAAATGACGCTTTCTAAAACGCGTCTTTCCTTTACCGCGAATGCGCTCTCCATTGGGGCCTTTATAGATCAAGCCTTCAATGGGCGGGAACAGGCCGAAATTGACATTCATCGGTTGGAACTTGGCCTTTGGCCCCGTCATAAACCCGCCTGTCACATGTTCAATTAACGCGCCCAAAGCCGTCGTCGGCATGGGAGCGCCGCGTTCATTACCCACGGCCTGTGCGGCGGCCATTTGGCCCGCAATCAAGCCAAGCGCTGCGCTTTCGACATAGCCCTCAACGCCCATGATCTGACCAGCAAAGCGAAGGTCCTCGCGGCCTTTAAGCTGGAGCTGGCGATTAAGGAGCTTGGGCGAATTGATAAAGGTATTACGGTGAATGCCGCCAAGCCGCGCAAAGACTGCCTTTTCAAGTCCCGGGATCGTGCGCAAGATTTCAGTCTGCGCGCCATATTTCATCTTGGTCTGAAATCCGACCATATTATACAATGTGCCGAGCGCATTATCCTGACGAAGCTGCACAATGGCATGGGCTTTGACGGTTGGGTTATGTTTGTTCGTCAAGCCAACGGGCTTCATCGGGCCCCAGCGTAATGTCTCTGCGCCGCGCGCCGCCATGACCTCAATGGGCAGGCAGCTCTCGAAATAGGGCGTATCTTTTTCCCAGTCTTTAAATTCTGTTTGATCTGAATTGACCAGCGCGTCGATAAAGGTTTCATATTGATCCTTATCCAGCGGGCAATTGATGTAATCCGCGCCGTCGCCGCCCGGGCCTTTTTTATCATACCGGCTCTGCATCCACGCCACATCAAAATCGATAGAGTCTTTGTAAATGATCGGCGCAATGGCGTCGAAAAAGGCGAGGCTGTCTTCGCCTGTATGTTTGAGTATGGCTTTGGCCAAAGGCTCGGCGGTCAGCGGCCCTGTGGCAATAATTGTATTGCCCCATGACTTGGGCGGCAATCCTTTGACTTCGCCGCGCTCAATCGTGATCAGCGGGTGAGCATGGAGTATCGTCGTGACAGCATCCGAAAACTGATTGCGGTCAACGGCCAGCGCGCCGCCGGCGGGCAGTTTGGTCATGTCCGCCATGCCCATAATCAGCGAGTTCGCGCGGCGCATTTCTTCGTGGAGGACGCCAACAGCATTTCCATATTTATCATCACTGCGAAATGAGTTGGAACAGACAAGCTCAGCGAGGCCGTCTGTATCATGCGCCGCCGTGGGACGATCGGGCCGCATTTCGTGAATAATCACAGGAACGCCGCGGCTGGCGATTTGCCACGCAGCTTCGGATCCGGCGAGTCCGCCGCCAATTACATGAACTGGTTTTACATTCGATTTTGTCATGGCGTCGCTCTAAGGCAGGGCATGCATGCGGGCAAGCCTGATTGCTGATATTGGAGCATTTGGCGCAGCGCAGAGTTTGTCATTTTGGGGGTGGAAGGTTCCAGCTGGACTACAACCCTTGATAAACAGGCGAGTTGATAAAGGCGATTAATCCGCCAATTGCGCACAGTCCAATCAGCCATAGAACTAGTACGCTCCATGTGATGCGCCACCGTCTTGGGATAAGGCCTTGCATCAGAAAAACGACAATTCCTGCGATATTGATACAAACCAAATTCGTCATAAACAGTACAAAGGCGAGGACGGATAAATCATAATACCCCGCGCCAAGGAACATGCCGGACGCTGCGACAGGCGGGACAAGAGCAACGGCGATCATCACGCCAATGAGTGATAAAGAAGAGCCTCGCGAAAAGGCGAGCACGCCTGCTGCGCCGGAGGCAAGAGCGAGGGCAATGTCGCCGGGCTGTATCTTAGTGCGGCTTATCAATTCCGGCATGTTCGGGTTAACATCAACAACCAAGCCAAGGCCAAATGTCACGATAAAGGCCGCGATAAATCCCGTAACTAAAACTATGAGCGCTGTGGCAGCCAGTTTTGTATTGGCAAGCGTCGCAGATAGCGCGAGCGCCATAGTGGGGCCGAGAAGCGGGGCAATCACCATCGCGCCGATGACAACGGCGGTTTGCCCGCCTTGCATCCCCAGCGCAGCAATCACGGCAGAGAGTACCACAGTTATCAGATAATAAGGCGTTAGATTGACGGCTTCATTGACGTCTTTGAATAATTCGTCTGTGCTGATGCGGTCGCGGCTAAAGAATCGCTCTACGGCGTTGCGCGGGCGTTCGTAAACGGGCTTTAAATCTTCGACTTCTTGGGAGGTAACTTCGGGGAAGACAGCACGCACATCCACGACAATGACGTCAAATTTTCCGTCTTCGCCAAATTCTTCTTTGAGCGCCGAGAGCAATTTATCGACATCATTACTATCAATGAGCGCCGAGAATTGCTCTTTGCCCATCTCAAGCTCGGATTGCCAAAAGCGCGCGCAGTGATCGCGCAGCACGTAGCGCACGCGATCAATTTCGGCGTCATCAATTTTCAGATGGACAAGTCGGGTTGCCATGATGTTACGCTTTCAGGGCAAGCCCGTTTGTCAGTTATATTTAGCGGCGATAGCCGTGCGGCATGTCCGATGTATTGTTCGGATTATATCGCTTGGAAAGTTCTGTTTGACGGCTGGTCATATCTTGGACTTCGCCGCCAATCACAACGCGTGTCGCGCCTGTCATGACTTCAAGCGGGTCGCCGTCCCACACCACAAGGTTCGCCGTTTGGCCAACTTTAATCGTGCCCAGATCAGGACGCCCAAAGATTTGCGCGGGCGTAAGCGTAATCGCTTTAAACGCTTGATCCCATGTGAGGCCTTGCGCGACGGCATTACCGGCATGTTGCGGGAGCAGGCGCACTTGGTGACTAAAATCACTACTGCGCGACATAAAGGCGACGCGCACTCCGGCCAGTTGCAAGCGCGCGGCATTGTCTGCGCGCGTGGCGACTTGATCAAAGCTATAGGGCAGCGTTTCTTGGGGGTCGACAAGAACAGAGATGTCAGCGGCGCGAAGGGCGTCCGCAACCATCCAGCCCTCGGCTGCGCCAAGCACGACAATACGAAGTTTTGGGTATTCGCGCTTTAGAGCAGCAATTGCGTTCAAATCAGACGCGCGATCTGCGCCAATGATGAGCGGGATGCGTCCAGCGAGAACAGGTTTTAGCGCCTGCGCGTCTGCGCGGCGAATAGCATCACCATCATCGGGTGAACCATAGCGGCGCGAGGCATCGGCAAAGCCCTGTTTGAGCTGCGCCATAGCTGCGCTGCGTGAGCCCCCCGCCAGATCGCCGCCAGAGCTTCCCAGCTGGATATATGCAAAGGACTCAGGGGTTTCGATGCTATCAAATTCGCCGCTCATATTGGCAATTGCGCCAATGCCGCCAAAAATGGATGAACGCGGGGATAGGCCGATGGCGACATGCGTAACACCTTCGCCGCGCGTAGCAGAAACAGATGAAGATTTCGGGTTAAAGCCGTCGGCTGCTTTTAGGCTCGCCTGACTCACGCTATCGCCGGATTGTGTGTCGCGTGTTGACGACTCAAGCGAGACTTCAACGAGGCCAATTTGGCCATATGGCGCGAAGATGCCCGGCGTGACCCAGCTGCCGCTGCCGTCAATGATGCTTGTGCCATTTGGCTGCGGGGCATTGGCGGATGTATCTGTTGCGCCAATGGCTTTGATTTTGCCGTCCTGAACCAGCACCGTGGCGTTGTCGATTGCGACGCCATCATTGGTGATGACTTTAGCGTTGATAATCGCGAAGCTATCTTGCGCAATAACTGGGACAGCCGCGCTAAGTAGCGCGCAGGAGAGGGCGGTTGTTAGTAATTTTCTCATCGTCATATCTCCTATTGTCCAATCGCCGGCGTATCTGTGCCGGGTTGTCCAAGTTTAAAGTCACTCACAGGTTTTAGGCCTGCCGCGCGGTCATAAACCAGCGCCCCGTCCAGGTAGACTTTGGCTGCGCGAGAATATGTTGAATAGGGATTGCCGTTCCAAATCACGACGTCGGCGCGTTTTCCGACCTCAAGCGATCCTGTCTCTTCATCAATTCCCAGCGCTTTGGCAGGGTTAAGCGCAAGCCATTTCCACGCCTCAGCTTTGGAAATATCAAGACCGGCACGATTGCCATCCGCGAGTGTCTTGGCGACTTCTTGGTTCAAGCGCTGAACACCGTCGGCGCTATCTGAGTGAATCATGCCGCAGGCGCCTGCGGCGTGAATATAAGGGAGGTTCTCGCGAATGGAGTCATAGGCTTCCATTTTAAAACCCCACCAATCGGCCCATACCGCAGAGCAAACATCGGCCTCGGCTAATTTGTCCGCAATTTTATAAGACTCAATGGCGTGGTGGAAGGTCGTGACTTTGTAATTAAATTCCTTCGCCAGATCGAGGATCTGCATCATTTCGTCGGCGCGGTAGCAATGCATTTGAACAAGGATTTTCCCGTCAATCACATCGGCCAGCGTTTCAAGCTGTAGGTCGCGCGTGTAATCGCCGCCCGCGTCGCGTTTCTTTTTATACTCTGTAGCTTTGATCCAGTTCTTCCGGTAT
>CALLBH010000197.1 GCA_938001945.1 uncultured Robiginitomaculum sp. | reverse complement strand
CAATAAGAGTCGTCAGCGGATAATAAATCATCGGCTTGTCAAACACAGGCATAAGCTGTTTGGAGACAGAAATCGTCGACGGGTGCAAACGCGATCCTGTCCCGCCCGCCAGTATGATGCCTTTACGTGATGTCACTTGGTTTTCCTCAATATAATTTTTGATGCGCGACTCGATTTGCGAGGGCAAAGTCCCAATCTGGCATTTTTATACCAAATCTGTTTTCAAAAGAAGTCATTTCAAGAACACTATAGGCGGGGCGTGCTGCGGGGGCACCATATTCTAATGATGACACAGGCAATATTTTTACTGATTTTTTAAGATTCGGATGATGAAGGTTTAAAATATAATCAGCAAGTCCTTTCCAACTTACAGGCTCACCATTTCCGGTGATATGAAAAAGCCCACCTATTCCTGATCGTTTATGTTTCACTGCTGCGTGTAGAATAGCTCCAGCAAGGTGTATCGCATATGTCGGACGCATAATCTGATCATCAACCACTTTAATAATCTTTGGGGTAGCGTTTGAGTTACGCCATGCCTCAGAGAATAAAGTCTCCATTTTTCCAGAAAATCCGGTAAACCAAGGCCCAAACACCCCGCTGGTACGAAAGATTAATGCGTCAGGGGAAACACTAAATATGCGATGCTCCGATAAAAGTTTTGTTTGCCCATAAACATTTAAAGGAGCGCATGCATCAACCTCAGTGTAGGGCTTATTAGCCTGTCCATTGAAAACATAGTCTGTCGATATATGTATGAAAGGCATCCCCCGCTCTTTACAAATTTGAGCGATAACTGCGGGAGCTTCACAATTTATATCGTGCACTAACTTTGGTTCTGTCTCCGCTTGATCAACATGCGTATATGCAGCGGCGTTAATAAGAATATCAAAATTTGGCAATCCCAGAGCTTTTTTCCTGATGGCCTCTAGATCGTCGGATAAATCAAATTCTTCACGAGAATAAGTTTTAAGACTTATTCCCTCGGGCGAAACGGAATTTGTCCAGCTATCACATCTGCCGGCAAGCACATCACTAAGCGCTTTCCCGAGTTGACCTGTTTTTCCAATCACGCCTAATTTCACGTTTTCAGGCCTTGGCGTTTGCCGTCGAAACTATTTGCCCACCACGCTTTATTATTAAGATACCAATCGACAGTCGCCGCGAGGCCATCATCCAATTTCATGCACGGTGTCCAGCCAAGATCATTTTCTATTTTCGAAATATTCATTGCGTAGCGGCGATCATGGCCGGGGCGGTCTGTGACAAATGAAATTAAATCTGCATGGGGCGCGCCGCCTAAGCGGTCATCCAAAACCGCGCAGATTTTTTTGACCAAGTCCAAATTAGTCAGCTCTGCATTGCCGCCAATATTATAGCTCTCCCCCAGCACGCCTTTATTCCATACGGTCATCAGCGCATCAGCGTGATCATCAACGTAAAGCCAGTCACGAATATTTTCGCCTGTGCCGTAAATCGGGATCGGCTCGCGGCGCAGGGCTTTGGCGATGACAACTGGAATGAGTTTTTCCGCGTGCTGGCGCGGGCCATAATTATTGGAGCAATTGGTCAGCAAAATCGGCAAGCCATATGTTCGGCCCCACGCCCGTACGAGGTGGTCGCTGCCCGCCTTACTCGCGCTATAGGGCGAACTTGGCGCGTAATTATGCGACTCAGTAAATGCGGGATCATCAGCGGATAAATCGCCAAAGACTTCATCTGTTGAGACATGCACAAATCGAAATCCATCAGGACGGTCATATGCGCGCGCGGCCTCGAGGAGTGTAAACGTGCCCACGATATTTGTTTGGATAAAATCCGCCGCGCCATCGATTGAGCGATCAACATGAGACTCGGCGGCAAGATGAAAAATCACATCGGGTTTAAAATCCGAAAAGGCTTTATCCATCGCGGCGCGATCGCAAATATCAGCGCGCAGGAATTGATAATTCGGATTGTCCTCAATCTCACTTAAGCTATTTGGATTTGCCGCATAGGTCAGTTTATCGATATTTAAAACGCTATGCCCCCCGGCCAGCGCGCGGCGTAGTAAGGCCGAGCCGATAAAGCCTGCCCCGCCTGTAATCAATATTTGGCTCATGAGGCCGTAATAATAAATTCTGAGAGCGGCGGCGCGCTTGCATCTTTGTCAGAAACTATAGGCGATTTAATGCCCCAATCCACATCAACACTATCCCAGCGCACGGCGCGTTCATATTCCGGCACATATTCATCACTGACCAGATAAGACACTTCGGTATTATCCGTTTTAGTCACATAGCCATGCAGGCAGCCCTTGGGCACATAGAGCGCGCCTGTGCCGCGCGCCATATCGACATATATCGCTTTCATGAATGTTGCGCTGCCCGGGCGAATATCAACGACAACATCACGAATTTCCCCGCGCAGCACTTCGACGAGTTTCGCTTGCATATACGGCATCAACTGACAATGCAGCCCGCGCAAGGTTCCCGCCTTGTGACTAATGACGTGGTTGCCCTGCACAAATTGCACAGGGCTTTTATTTTCCAGCACAATCGGCGTCACGCGAAAGCGTTCTATAAAGACGCCTCGCTCATCTTCGAAACGGCGCGGCGGCACAATGAAACATCCGTCAATTGCGGTCTTTGTCAGGGTCAAGTTCAAGCTCATGATGTATCTATAAAGAGCGCTGGTCTAATTTGCTAGCGCCCCGTGCGGTGAAACCAAAGGAAATCCCCTGTGACGCATAGGGTTGTTGATTTGACCGCCTGCCCGCTTTAATCGCAGGTAAATATATAAGGACGCATTATGAGCATCAACTTTATCGACCTTCACGCCCAACAAGCGCGCATCAAGCCACAAATCGATGCCGGCATCGCCAATGTGCTGGCCCATGGGCAATATGTGATGGGGCCGGAAGTGCGCGATTTCGAAGCAAAGCTCGCGGATTTCGGCGCGTCAAAATTCGCGCTGGGCTGTGCCAATGGCACCGACGCTCTACTTCTTCCGATGATTGCCTGGAAAATCCCGCGCGGATCGGCTGTCTTCTGTCCGTCCTTTACCTATTGCGCGACGGCAGAAATTATCGCGATTATGGGCGCGGTTCCGGTCTTCGTCGATATTGACCGCGAGACTTATAATATGTGCCCCAAATCGCTTAAGGCCGCGATTGAAGGCGTCAAAGCCGAAGGCAATATGGAAATGTTCGGCGTCATCGCCGTAGATCTATTTGGACAAGCCGCAGATTACGAGTCCATTGCGCCGATTGCACGCAAGCATGGCTTAAAACTGATTGCTGATAGCGCGCAGGGTTTTGGCAGCACGCTCAACGGGAAGCATCCGCTGCATTGGGTTGATATTACAACAACCAGTTTTTTCCCCGCCAAGCCTCTGGGCTGTTACGGCGACGGCGGCGCGGTTCTGACCAATGATGAAGAACTCACACGCGCCATGGATAGCGTCCGCATCCACGGCAAAGGTACGGATAAATACGATAATGTGCGCGTTGGCTTAAACTCTCGTTTGGACACGCTACAGGCCGCAATTCTTTTGCCGAAACTTGAAATCTTTGCTGATGAGATCAAAACACGCAATGTGGTAGCTAAGCGTTATAATGACGGATTGCGCGGCCATGCATTGCGGGTGCCGAGCGTTATGGACGGCGTTGTCTCGACATGGGCGCAATATACAATTGAAGTTCCTAACCCAACAGACTTTGCCGCGAAATTACGCGAGAAAAACATTCCAACCGCGCGCTATTACCCCAAGCCCGTTCATATGCAGACAGCCTATGAGTCTTTCCCAAGTGGCGTAGGCGGCATGGCCCATACAGAGGATTGCCTCGAAACTGTCATCAGCTTGCCCATGCATCCTTATCTGGATGAAGACACACAAGATATGATCATTGAAACGGCCAAAGCGGCGTTAAAATAAAGCGTAATGTACGCAGCGATAACTGCCTTTTAAGCCGCGCCGCATTGGCGCGGCTTTTTTCTTATGATAGGGCGGCTTATGACCTCCATTTTAAAATACAACCAATTCGCAATTTTCATCACAGCGATACTGGCTGCCGTGATATTAATGTGGATGCCCGCTGCGGCGCAAACCTCACAAGCTAGCGAGACATCAACTGAGACGCCTGCTGTTACGCCTCTACCGACAAGCGCTCAGGAAGCGTCCATAAAAGCAGCTCAGGCCAGTTTAAGTAATGATGCCAGTTTAACAGACGAGCAGACCAAAGAAGCGAATGATTTTTACGCCGCCGCAATTGCGAGGCACCAAACGCTTAGAGAGCTGCAAAATAAATCCGCCGAGAGCAAAGTTTTGCGGGCCAATGCGCAAACCACAATCGACCGCTTAGAAAATGAAATCGTTGAAGCCGAAGCGGCGCTAAATGACTCTATGGTGATTTCCGATGAGCCGTTAACTGAGCAAAGCTTACTGCGTTATGATCAGCGTATTGCTGAACTTGAAGCCGAAGCCGAAGGGCAGCGCCGCTCGCTTGAAGATATTGAAACACGCCTAAGCGCGGCAAATGTTATCTCAACCGGCGGAGCAACAAACCGAGCGGATATTCGCGCGCGTTTATCCAAACTCAACGAAGATATCGCCGGATTTACAACGGAAGCAAGCACATCAGTTGAGTCGGCGCGCAGAGCCGCAACCTATGTGCGGCGCGCGGCGCTCGAGCAAGAAATTGAAACGATTTTGCAACGCGAGCAAGCTGCGCCATTTCGCCTGCGTATTCTGCCCCTCGAGCGGCAGCTTGTTCAATTGCGCATGGCCAATACGGAACGCGAACTACAAGCGCTACGACAGAAAACAGGGGCGTTTCGCGAACAGGAAGTTGAGAACCGCATTCGCCTGGCGCGCGCAGAAAATGACGCCGTGCAAGAGATGCACCCAATAGTGAAAAAATACGCGGCAGAAAACCTGCAATTGGCGATCGACCTTAAAGAGATTGAGCGGGCGGGCGGCCCTGTTCCGCTTGTGCGCTCACGCATTCAATCCGAGCTTCGCCAAGTCACGAGTGACCGCGAACTGGCGGAGTCAATCCTGAGAGAGACTGATATTGGCCGTGAATATGGCGCTGTTTTGCGGCAACTTCGCGATAATCTTCCTGATATTGGGCGACAACGCAGCGCAGTCAGTAACCGCTCTAAACTGCGTCTTAGCATTTCGATGCAGCGCGTTGTTGCGCAAAATCGCCTACAAGATTTTCCCGCCAGCGGCATAAATGTCGAGGCGATACAAGCCAAATGGAAACTCACAAATCCAGAGGGCACGGATCTTACGGCGGCCGATGAGGCCAAACTTCGCGAGCTATATAAAGAAGAGCGCGGGTTGCTGACTGAATTCATTGGCGCGGCGGGCCGCCAAAGCAGCGCCCTCTCCGAAGTCAATGTCATTCAAACAACACTGGCCGATGAAACACAAAGCCTTGTTAAATTGCTGGACGGCAAGCTCATCTGGCTACCCAGCGCCGAAGCGATCAATACGGGATATCCGCGCGAATTGAGCCTCGCCATGCGGAGGTTATTTTCAGGAGACAATGTCAGCGCGCTCGTTAAAGGCACGCGCTCAGGGCTCGTCCTTAATCCAATCAGTACATTATTGATTGTTATTTTATGGGCGCTCTCAATTGTCATAACGCCGCGTTTCAGAGCCAGAACGCAGGCCATGCAGTCCCATATTGGACGCGTTCAAACGGATAAATATTCAAACACACCTATCGCCATACTCGCAGGTATCGTATCTGCTGCGCGCTGGGTTCTGCCGATTTTTGCCCTTGCCTATATGCTGAGCAATAGCGGCGCTTTCGGCTTTGCCCCGCTTGCAGGTACGGCTCTGTATACAGTGGGTTTGCTCGTATGGGGGCTTGAATCATTACGCGAATGGGCGCGGCCCAATGCATTATTTGAACGGCATTTCAAAGCCAAGCCAACTCTAACGCTACGCTTGCGCAAAAATCTACGCTGGTTCATGCCCATCCAAGCCATCGCGGCCTTCTTGGTCATCACCTGCACTACTGTCGAGGGCGAGGCATCAACCGCGGCTTTAGGCGTATTAGGGTTTATCATTGCCACGCTCTCTATTGCGTGGCTGGCTTACCGTATTTTACTGGCCGATCATGTCGCCATTGGAAAAATTTTGCGCGCAGATGGATTTGCCGCGCGTCATCGCAAAGCGCTTTTTGGCGGCGCACTGATTATTCCCGTCATTATAGCCGGTCTCGCCATGAGCGGGTATTTTGCAACAGCGCTTGAGGTTCAGGGGCGTATTCTGCTCACTGCCGCTGTCGTCATAACGGGATATATTTTATATGGATTATCCCGCCGCACATTGGTGATTGCGCAGCGCCGCGCAAAACTCGCGCAGCTTTTAGAACAGCGCGAAAAGGCCGCCAAAGAGCGTAAAAAACGCCTCGAAGCTGAGGAGCGCGGCGAAGATATTCCGCCCGCCCCGCTGGATTATGACACAATCGATATTGAACAAATGTCGCGCCAATCGGGACAACTGCTCAATCTGATTATTGTTCTAGGGGCCGGTATTCTGATTTATATTTTATGGGCCAGCTTGCTTCCGGCGCTTACTATTTTTGATGAAATCAAATTGCACTCCTTTGACACAGGCAAAGTTGATGAGGATGGGTTGAAGATCATCACCCAGCTCACCCTATGGAGCGTTATGCAGGCCATCGCCTTTACGGTTCTAACCGTCATTGCCGTGCGTAACCTTCCGGGGCTCCTAGAGCTCTTTGTGCTTCAACGCACGCGCCTGAAAGAAAGCAGCCGCTACGCGATCACAACGGTGACAGGTTATTTGATTGTTATCATCGGCTTTCTGCTGGCCTTTAATAAATTAGGGCTGCAATGGTCTTCGATGAAGTGGATCGTCGGGGGTCTATCGGTGGGTATTGGCTTCGGTCTTCAGGAAATTATCGCCAATTTCATCTCCGGTCTGATTATCCTATTTGAGCGCCCCGTGCGTATTGGAGATTATGTCACCATTGGTGATCAAAGCGGTAAAGTCTCTCGTATTCAAATTCGCGCGACAACGCTGACGAATTTAGACAATCTGGAAATCGTTATTCCGAACAAAGAATTGATCACAGGCCGTGTGACCAACTGGACGCTCACAACAGGTATGACGCGGCTCGCCATCCCTGTGGGCATCGCCTATGGCTCGGATACCAAAGCCGCGCATAAATTGATGCTTGAGACAGCCAAAGCCAATCCTAATGTCCTGAAAACGCCTGAGCCTAAAGTGCTCTTCATGGGCTTTGGCGATAGCTCTCTGGATTTTGAAGTTCGCGTCTATCTGGCTAGCTTTGACTCGCGCGTTCCCATGCGTCACGAAATGCATATGCAGCTCAATGAAGCGCTGGAAAAAGCAGGTATAAACATCCCGTTCCCGCAGCGCGATTTGCATATTATAAGCTCCAATATCGACTTAACGCCAAAGGCCGCCGCGAAAGCCCATTCCAAAGCGAAGTCCAAAGCGAAAACGCCAAAAGGCAAACCAAACTGACAAAACGCAATATTTTACTCTACAAAGCCGCCAAAGCGGGGCTAATGTTTGCGCAGTGAATCGCGTATAGGGGCGTATAATTTACCAGCTTGCCAAGATGGAATGCCAACATGACGAAACTAACCTCGCAAAGTGATAAGTCGCCGCTATTAGATGTG
>CALLBH010000196.1 GCA_938001945.1 uncultured Robiginitomaculum sp. | reverse complement strand
GCAGCGCGAGCCTTTCGACCGCGCGGTCAAACTGACCAGCTATTTCTCATTCGGCTTTGCGCTATTTTTCGGCGCGCTCATTTTACTCGGCGGACCTTATTTAATCGCGGCCCTGTCCAAAGACCCAGAGGTTATCGCCAGCGCTAAAACCTACCTGCCCTATTGCGCTATGGTTCCTATTGTCGGTTTTGCAGCCTTCCAATTGGACGGCATATTTATCGGCAGCACCCAAACACGCCAAATGCGCGATGCGGGTATTATCGCAGTTCTGATTTATCTGGCTTTGCATTTCACGTTAATGTATTTTTGGGAGGGCACGCCCCTATCTGGACGCGCCATCTGGCTCGCCTTCCTCGGCTATTACATCGCCCGCGCCATGACTTTATTATGGTTTTACCCCAAAATTAGACCGCCCCAACAGCCTCGGCCACGCTCTTAAATCCGTCTGCCTTTAACCGCGCGGCGAGGTCGTCGCAGATTTGCGCGGCGAGGCCCGGGCCTTCGAAGACGAGCGCGGAGTAGAGCTGAACGGCGGATGCGCCGGCGCGAATTTTAGCATAGGCATCTGCGCCGTTCTCTATGCCGCCCACGCCAATCAGCGGAATGCGGCCGCCGCTAGCATCGGCAAATTCTTTGAGCATCATATTTGAGCGAGATTTAAGCGGCGCGCCGGACAAGCCGCCCGCCTCGCCCTTATGGGCGCTACGTAAATCATCCGGGCGCGAGATTGTTGTGTTCGACACAATGATCGCTGAGATGCCATACATGCGCGCTTGGTCGACAATGCGGTCGGCGGCTGTGGGGTCAAGATCAGGCGAGACTTTAAGAAAGACCGGCGCAGACTTTTGATCACCCGCCAGATTGTGACGCGCTTCTTGGAAACGGCCCAGTAAATCTTCCATTGCCGTTTCACCTTGCAGGTCGCGAAGGCCAGGCGTGTTGGGGGATGAAATATTGATCGTGAAATAATCCGCCAGTCCCCAGAGGCGGGTCAGGCCATCAATATAATCTTGGGCGCGATCAACGCTGTCTTTATTCGCGCCTAGATTTGCGCCGACAATCCCGCCTTTGCCGCGGCGCGCGGTGAAGCGATCGGCAAAGACCTCTAGCCCGCCATTATTAAACCCCATGCGATTAATCACGGCGCGGTCCTCGGTCAGGCGAAACAAGCGCGGCTTTGGGTTACCTTCTTGCGGACGCGGCGTGACTGTGCCGCATTCGACAAAGCCAAACCCCGCAGCCAGCATGGCGTCCGGAACTTGGGCATCTTTGTCAAAACCTGCGGCAAGTCCGACGGGGTTTGGCAAATCCAGACCGCACAAATTTGTCTTGAGTATATTATGCTTGGCCGCGTCATGTTTAGGCGCAAGCCCGCGCGCGGCAGCGGCGATACCGAATTTATGAGCACGCTCAGCAGGGAGCGCGCGGGCAAATGTCATTCCGGCGCGGTAAAATAGGCTCATGGTTTTTCCTAATCGGTCATTTTAGTATTTGGGGGGAAAGTTAAGCTCTCCCGCACGGCGTTCCAAGGGATAAACTGTCTCGACATGGTCCATATGCAGCACGCCATAATAATGCGGGAACTCGGCCCCGCCGCGCGACACTTCCCATTTTAAATCATCCCCAAAATCTGCCGCGCGCAGACGCAGCATGAAGAGCGGCTCATCCCCGGCGAAATGCTTCTGCGCTGTTTCCACAACCTGAACAGCTGTGGAGGCGTGAACATAGCCATCGGCGATATCAATCGGCGCGCCCGCAAAGCGGCCATCTGCTTGCATCTGCGCCCACTGGGCCGGCCAGAGGAGTTTATATATAAATTCGGGGCGAGCTTCGGGCATATGGCGTCTCTTTAGTATTGCGTTCTTTGCCCTTATCCGATTCTAAATCGCGGCGCGCACATAAAATCGTCAATTTGTATATTTTGAGGCACGTAAATTATGCACGCCGCATGACTCCCTGCGCTTGCGGCGCATCATATAGAGTCCTCCCCGCCGCGCCCCGCTAAGTGTCTCTCACTTATTATTGCGTCCCAGAGGGAGAGACTTATGCGCAACAGAAATTTACTATTATTGGGCGGGCTGCTTGTAGCCTTTCCCGCCGCTGCAATGGCACAAGATGCCAGTTTGGCGGATCAAGTTGCGGCCAATGCGGCCACAACAAGCTTCGTATTTAATACGCTGCTTTTCCTGATTGGCGGATTTTTGGTCATGTGGATGGCCGCTGGCTTTGCCATGTTAGAAGCAGGCCTCGTGCGTAGTAAAAACGTGTCGATGCAGTGCCTTAAAAACATTATGTTGTATTCCGTGGCTGGAATCATGTTTTGGGCCGTTGGATATGACCTTATGTATACAGGCGTTGACGGCGGCTGGCTGGGCTCGCTGAGCTTCGGCGCTGATAATCCCTTTGGCTATGACTTCCCCGCAGCGGGCGAGTCGACAGGCAATCTGGATGACGATGGCAACACCACATATTCCGTAGCTTCCGATTGGTTCTTCCAAATGGTCTTTTGCGCAACAACGGCCTCTATCGTTTCAGGTACGCTTGCCGAGCGGATTAAATTCTGGCCCTTCATGATCTTTGTTGTGCTGCTGACGGGCGTTCTATATCCGATCACCGGCTCTTGGCAGTGGGGCGCAGGCTGGTTGTCTGAAGCAGGCTTCTCGGACTTTGCCGGATCAACCCTCGTTCACTCTGTTGGCGGCTGGGCGGCTCTTGCGGGCGCACTCTTGCTGGGCGCGCGCAAAGGGAAATACACATCTGATGGCAAAGTTGTTCCGATGTTAGGCAGTTCTATTCCGCTCGCGACGCTGGGTACATTTATTCTTTGGCTCGGGTGGTTTGGTTTTAATGGCGGCTCACAGCTCGCCATGGGC
>CALLBH010000195.1 GCA_938001945.1 uncultured Robiginitomaculum sp. | reverse complement strand
GGCACATAGTTAACTCTTTCTTACCGCTCCTATCTTACGGCATGTTCACTGGCTTTGCTCGCCTTGTCGGGTTTAAACCGTCATACTGAAAATATAGATTTGATTCGGCACTGCCGCGCGCTGTGCCCGCATTACAGGATTTGATAATGAGCGATGTAGCCCTGCTGACTTGGGATTTTATACTGCCGATAATGCAGGTTGAGACGAGCGTCCTAGAACCTGTCGCAAGCGAGTTCTCAATCCCTGCTTTGTTTATGAAGGCGGATATCATTGTAAAATTGGTGATGATCTCGCTTGTGCTGGCCTCGCTTTGGTCCTGGATTATCATTGTCGACAAATTCATCGCGTTTCGGATGCTCAAAAAACGCGCCGCTGATTTCGAAGAAACATTTTGGAGCGGACGCACGCTCGAAGAATTAGACGCAGGCTTGTCTGGCGAAACCCGTGACCCAATGGGCCGCGTCTTTACCGCTGCTATGCGGGAGTGGAAAGAAAGCCGCGGTCAAAATGGCCGCGTTGATAATGACCTCCAAGGGACGCGCGGACGTCTTGACCGCGTTATGAATCTTGTTGTGAACCGCGAGCTCACCAAAGCTGAAAGCGGCCTTGGCATATTGGCTACCATCGGATCGGCTTCGCCCTTTATCGGGCTGCTCGGTACGGTTTGGGGAATTATGACAACTTTCCGCGCGATTTACACTGCGGGCAGCACAGATTTGATCGTGATTTTGCCGGGCATCGCGGAGGCGTTATTTGCGACGGCCCTTGGCCTCATCGCGGCGATCCCGGCTGTGATTTTCTACAATAAATTTACGGGTGACGTGAACCGTTATGCTGGCCGTCTCGAGGGCTATACAGATGAGCTTTCCGCGATCTTGTCACGAAAGCTTGCTAAAGGTGGCAATCTGTAATGGCCATGATGGGCGGACATAATCGCGGCGGCCGCGGATCGCGTCGACGTAGCGTGCCCATGAGCGAGATTAACGTCACGCCATTTGTCGATGTGATGTTGGTATTGCTCATCGTTTTTATGATTAGCGCATCGGTTTTAGTCTCCGGCGTGAATATCGAACTCCCCAAGACGGATGCCAAAGCGCTTCCGACCCAATCTGATCCCCTTACAATTAGCGTGGATCGTGAGGGCCGAGTTTTCATCATGGAAAATGAAGTCACATTGGACAGCCTCGTGCCGCGCCTGACAGCTATTGCAGAAAACGGCTATGATGAGCGCATCTATTTGCGCGGCGACGAAGGCGCGGATTATGGCAATGTCATGAAAGTCATGGCGCGCATTAATTCGGCAGGCTTTTCTAACCTTAATTTGGTCACAGATCCGGTCGATAAGTAATTTATGAAATTGGGCCTGCCCATCTCTGTTGTACTTCATGTCGTTTTTATCGGCGGCACGGCTTTGCATTGGGGCGGTGAAGTCGAGATTAAGGATAAGTTTCAGATCATTCCCGTTGAGATTGTCAATGTCTCTGACGTTAGTAATGCCCCGCAAGTCGCGCCTGTTCCTACGCCGAAACCTGAAACGCCAAAACCTATCGAGAATGTTCAGCAAGCCAGTGAGGATGAAACTCAAGAGGCTGATGATCTCACAATTCAAAGTTCTGAGAGTGATGGCAAAACAGAATCTGCCGTTGAAACCACAACTGAAACTGTTGCTTTAAAGGACTCAGACGCGGAAGAAGAAACTGATGATACGCAGGATAGTGTTAGTGATAATCCAAGCGCGGCGTCTTCGCTGGATGATCTCTTTGGCATGACCGAAGAGACAACGCAAGCTTATGCTGATAATGGCGGCTCCTCTGTCACGCAGACGCAATCTGAAATTAATCGTCAACAGATGGACTTAGCCGCCCGTGAAGGCGAGCTCTCCACGAGCTACGAAGATGCGGTCATGCGCCGGATTTATAATCAATGGCAAATTCCAGCGGGCGCGCCTGATATGGAAAACCTTGTGGTCACAGTCCTTGTGGACTTATCCAGCGATGGCCGCGTGACGTCTGCCCGCCTCTCCGGGGACAGCGCGTCCAAAGCATCCAAGGACCCATTTTATAATAGCGCTGCCAATAGCGCGCTTCGGGCCGTCAATAAGGCAGAGAGATTTGAGTTTTTGCCCTATGACCAATATGTCAAATGGCAATCTATGACGCTGACATTCTATCCTAAAAACGCACCTTCATCTGTGCCGACCTAAGAGCTTTATATGATCCGCTATATTTTATCCCTGTTGATATGTCTTGCCGCGAGTTTTGCGGCCGTAGGGGCGCATGCCCAAATCTCGATCGACATTACAAAAAGCGAAATTGAACCGACCCGAATCGCTATCCCCGAATTTATTCAAGAGGGCGCGGGGGCGTCCCCATATAATAAAGATATTGCCGATGTCATCAGCGCAGACCTTGAGCGCTCCGGGCTATTTGACCCGCTAAATCGCGCCGCATTTATCGAAACGCAAACGAGCCTTGATTTTGAACCTGTCTGGCAAAATTGGCGCGTGATTGACGCCGAAGTTCTGGTGTCTGGCCGCGTGGTAGAGCAGGACGCCAACACAATCACGGTCGAATACCGTCTATGGGACGTGTTCGGAAACCGTCAACTTGACGCGGCGCGCCTGCGTACGCCCAAAGAAAATTGGCGCCGCATTGCGCATAAAATTTCTGATCGTATTTATAATTCATTGACCGGTGAGAAGGGCTATTTTGATAGCCGAATTGTCTATATTTCTGAAGACGGGCCAAAGACAGAGCGCCGTAAGCGTCTCGCCATAATGGATCAAGACGGCGCAAATCGGATTTATCTCGTTGGCGGCTCTGACCTTGTTCTCACGCCGCGCTTCCATCCCAACAAACAACGCATCGCGTTTTTATCCTATGAGACAGGCCGCCCCGAAGTGTTCTTGATGGACATTGCGACAGGCAACCGTGAGCGTCTGGGACGGTTTGACGGGATGACAACATCGCCGCAATTCTCGCCCGACGGAAAGAACCTGCTAATGACGCGTATGGTGCGCGGCAATAGTGACGTGTTTTCCTACAATGTCGCGTCGGGCAAATTAAAAGCGCTAACGAAATCTCCCGGTATTGATACCTCGCCGAGTTATTCTCCGGATGGCCGAAAGATTGTCTTCAACTCGTCTCGCGGGGGAAAGCCGCAGCTCTATGTCATGAATTCCGACGGTAGCGCTGTGAAAAGGATTAGCTTTGGCAGCGGGCGATACACGGCGCCGACATGGTCCCCGCGCGGAGATAAAATTGCCTTTACGAAATCAGAAGGTGGAAAATTCCATATTGGCGTTATGGATGTCGATGGAAGCAATGAGCAATTATTGACGGGGAGTTATTTAGACGAAGGCCCAACATGGTCGCCCAATGGCCGCGTTTTACTGTTTACGCGCGAGAGCCGCGGCGGACAGCCCGCCGTTTGGTCCGTTGATTTAACGGGCCGAAACCTTCGCAAAGTTGAAACTGGCGGGTCCGCATCGGACCCCGCATGGGGGCCAACCCTAAAGTAGACGTAATCTTTGTGCCGTAATCCTGCCCGATTTTGACGGCATGTCATATTGCTACTAAGATAAAATATAAGAGAGACAGGTCCAATTCCGCGGGCCGCATTTTGGAGGCGCATTATGAAGTATAGACATCTTTCCTTGATCACCCTAGGCGGCGCAGCTTTGTTGATGAGCGCTTGCGCAACCAAACCCGAAGCGCCCGCTCAAATCATTCCCGTTCAGAAACCCGCCGAGCAGCCCCGCGCCGTCATGCCCCCGCCGCCGGTCGCTGAAAATTCGGCGCCTGTTCAGCAAATGGAAATGGCGCCGCCAATTGCGATGGGGCCTCTTCCGGGATCTGTTGAGGACTTCTCAGTGAATGCAGGTGACCGAGTCTTTTTCGGCTACAATGAAGCGTCGTTGACGCCGCAGGCCATGACCGTCCTGCGCGCGCAAAGTCAGTGGCTTCAATCTTATCCCTCGACAATTGTTGTGATCGGTGGTCACGCAGATGAACGCGGAACACGAGAATATAATTTAGCGCTTGGCGCGCGCCGCGCCGAAGCCGTCAAAGATTTCCTCGTCAGCCAAGGCGTGCAGCCTAATCGCGTGACAACAGTGTCCTACGGTAAAGAGCGCCCCATTGATGGCCGCGCGACCGAAGAAGCCCATGCGCTAAACCGTAATGGTCACACTGCGATTATCTCTGGCACGAATAGCTAATCAGCGGCATATTCCCCTTATGCGTATATTATTCACAATTTTCGTTATTCTGCTGACGGCGTTACCCGCGACAGCGCAGAGTAAAAAAGAGATGCTGGCCAAAGACGCTGAGCTGGAACAGCGTGTCTACACGCTGGAAAATCGGTTTCTAACGGGTGATCCCGCAGCAGAGCGTTTGCTACGGCGTATGGATGAGCTTGAGGCCCAGCAGCGTGCTCAAGAAGGCGAGATTGAACAATT
>CALLBH010000194.1 GCA_938001945.1 uncultured Robiginitomaculum sp. | reverse complement strand
TTCTGCCAGTGACAAATCATCATCGGGAAGCGCGAGAAATTTGCCCAGAGAAACCAAATCCTGCACGCCAATATTATCGGGCAGTTTTAATCGATCCGCCCCCGCAACTGCGACGCCCTCTTTTTTAAGATTGCGAATGATGGCGTGAAACACATCAGAGCGCGAACGCATTAATATCATTATATCGCCGGGCCGCATGGCGCGCACCGCTTTGGCTTTGACGTCCCATACGGCCTGACCTTCGGAGAGCCATTTGGCGACGGATTTAGCAATGATTTTGGCAGCCTGTTCGCGGCTACTGTCTTCGGCCAGTTCATCAACGGGCGCGTCCCATGCATTGTCAATTTCGCCGCCTTCGGGCACGCGGGTCAGTGGCCATAACTCCACGCGGCCTTGGTCTGTGCGGATGGCTTGATGCTGGGCGATGTCACCTGCGGGCGGAACGCTGTAAATTTGCTTTGCGGCGCCGCACTCTTTGAATATCGCGTCGACGATTTTAAGCACTTCTCCGGCCGAGCGAAAACTATGTTGCAGCGCGACCGCCTCAAAGGCAGCAGGGTTTTGCAAATCCGTCTGGCGGCCTTGCGCGAGAAACAGCTCAGGCTCTGCGCCTTGGAAGCCGTAGATCGATTGCTTCTCATCACCCACCGCAAAGCGCGTACGTTCATCGCCCATGGTTGCGCCAAATTCCGCCGTCAGCGCGTCAATGATTGCCCATTGATCGCCCGCCGTATCTTGGGCTTCATCGACCAAAACATGATCTGCGCCTTGGTCTAATTTATAACGCACCCATTCGCGCGACTCGCTATCCACGAGCAACACACGCGCTTTTTCAATCAGGTCAGAAAAGTCCAGCAAGCGCCGCTGCGTTTTAAGCGTATCGTAAAGTTTTGCTGCGGGCACAGCGAGGGTAAAGATTATATCGGTCAGCTCCACCATCGCCATTTCGCGCAGATTTTCATTGAGCTCTAAAAGCCGAAGACCTTCGGGGCCGTAACCCGCTTTAGAATTTCGCGACCCATAAACCGCGCCAACATCCGGCCCTGTCGACAGCGCTGCAGACATGGCTCCGTCTTTGGTCAGCAGGCCTTCATAATAGGCCTTAAATCGCTCAAAATCATCGGGCGCTTCGAGCATCGGCAAGAGCACGCCTGCCAATTTCACATTGGCCGCTTTGTCATTCAGGTCGGCCACAATACTGCGGAGTAATGTAAAGTCCGTGGCGCTATGGGCGGCGCGCAAAAGCGAGTCTGTTGTGTCGCTATATTCAAACCCGAAATGCGCGCGAAGATTACTTGCGGCGCTCCCCCCGTCCGCTATGACGCGATGCGAGCTGTAACAGGCCCAATCGAGCAGTTCTGTCACAGCGCTCTGTGCGTTGCGGGCCGCCGCTGCATTTATGGCGCTGGCCAGCATCCCTTCGGGCTTAGCCAAAGCCTGCGCAAACAATGTTGATTTAATTTGCTCAACGAGTTGCGCGCGAGTTTGATCATCGATCATATCATAGCCCGGCGCGATTTGCGCTTCGACCGGGAAGCGGCGCAGCAGGCGTTCACAGAAGGCGTGAATGGTTTGAACCTTTAGCCCTTCGGGCGTCTCCAGCGCTTGGGCAAAGAGGCGGCGCGCGCGGGCGAGAAATTCAGGACTGCGTTTGGCGGGATGTCCGTCCAAATTATCCAGCGCAGTGACGAGCGCCTCATCATCCATGACCGACCACGCGCCGAGCCGTTCAAACAGGCGGGTCTGCATCTCGCTGGCGGCAGCTTTGGTATAAGTCAGGCAGATAATTTTATCGGGGCGCGGCACGGGCTGCGCGAGCAAAATACGGATCACGCGATCAACTAATACGCGGGTTTTACCCGAGCCCGCATTGGCGGCGACAAAGACATTTTTACGCGGGTCTGCCGCTTGGCGCTGCGCGATGACAGCATTAGTGAAGGCACTACTCATCATCGCCTCCATCGCCCGTGCTCGCCCATTCCGCGCGCCGCGCGAGATGGTCATAATCAGCATATTTATTATTAAATTTAGCCAGCGGATTGGACAGGTAAGGCGTGTTCATATCATCATATGTCGTGATTTGTTTTCGCAGCCCCTCTGCGGCCTGAATGATTAAATCAGATGTCTGCGTATATAATTTATTGCGTCCGCCCGGCTCGCCTTGCGCGGCTCTCGCCATAGCGTTTCGTCCCGACAGGCGCACATAGCCTATATCGCTAACGTCTTGCTTCATGAGGTCGCCAAATGCCCCCGATTGCGCCATATATCCAAGCAGCGGAAGCTGTGAAGCGATGCCAATATTGACTTCTTTCGCGCTAGGCGGCGCGCCGGTTTTATAATCTATTATGGACAAGCCATCCGGCGATTTATCGATACGATCAGGAATACCGGACAGTGTGAAATCGCCTTCGGGTGTGGGAATAGCGAGCACGCCTTTTTGCTCAATCCCGACGGCGCGATAGCCGCTTGCGCGGCGCTCACTTTCCCAATCGACAAACCACTGCGCAAGCGCCAATAAATTGGTGCGCTCAAAGGCCATCTCTTCCGGCGCGAAGCCGCTTTGCAATAATTGCGCCTCTAGCTCTGCGGACAGCCATGCCGTTGCCGCCTTCGGAATAGCGCGCGCATATTTATGCGAGAAATTCTCGACCGCCATATGCACGGCATTGCCATATTCGCGCGGGCCC
>CALLBH010000193.1 GCA_938001945.1 uncultured Robiginitomaculum sp. | reverse complement strand
AGAAACGTCCGGAACTTGACGAGACACTTTTTAACTTCTTGGGATCAATCGCGCGCTGGGTCATTATGGCCTTCGTCTTTATCGCGATCCTGAACTCATTCGGATTTGAAACAACATCTATCGTCGCCATGCTTGGTGCCGCCACTGTTGCGATTGGTCTGGCTCTGCAAGGCGCAATGTCCAACCTTGCGGCTGGCGTGATGCTTATGATTTTCCGTCCATATAAACGCGGCGATTTCGTCGAAGGCGGAAGTCACTTTGGTCTGATCGAAGACATCAATATCTTCACGACCAATATGCAGACATTTGATAACCAACAGATCATCATTCCAAATGGTAAAATCTGGGGTGATAAAATTATCAATCACAGCCACCATCCTGTGCGCGGCGTCGATATCAAAATCAACGTGGCTTATAATGATGATCCCGCCAAAGCGCGTCAGATTATCCTCGACGTTCTTGCTGCCCATCCGCATGTAAAGTCTGATCCTGCGCCATTCGTCGAAGTCGAAACACTGACTGAGCGCGCTATGGAATTCATCGTTCGTCCGTTTACAGATGGCGAGCATTACTGGGACGTGCGTTATTCAGTGCCTGAGCAGATTGGTTCAGCGCTTGGTAAAGCCGGCTTCACAACGCCTTATCCGCGTATGTTGATGGTCAAAGAATAGGTAAAGCAGTTCACGCATTTACTGAAACTTGGGCGGCCTTCGGGCCGCCCTTTTTATTAGGCGCTATTTACAATCTGAAAAAACTCAGCGCGCTGTTCGGCCTGGTGGAATTTACCTGATAATGCAGAGCTAATCATGCGATGCGGCGTTTTAATACCGCGCATCGTCATGCAGAGATGCTCGCCCTTGGCCATTACGGCAATATCATTTGTGCCTAAAATGCCTTTAAGCTCATTGGCGATATCAGAGACAAGCTGCTCTTGGAGCGTTAATTTATGAGCATGTTTGTGGGCGATACGCGCAAATTTGGACAAGCCCAATACTTTGTCATCCGCGATATATGCAATTGATACGTCGCACCAAAAAGGCAGCATGTGATGCTCGCACATCGACCAGACTTTCATGCCCGTTACGGCCACCATTTGGTTGTGCTTAACCGCTGCAAACGTCGTGTCGAGTTTACCGGCGTCATATTCAATAAATTCGCGCCAGAAATTAGCAATACGGCGCGGCGTCTCTTGGAGGCCCTCGCGCGTGGGATCCTCGCCCAATGCTGTGAGCAATTCTGTCACAAGAGATTTTACTTTGTCGTGGTCAATTTTTCGCGTCATGACGAAGCCTTTGCTGCGGTCGATCTGGTGTTTAGTTTACATAAATACGCGGCAAGCGCGCCGCGCGATTGACCTAGCCGGAAATAATTTTCTCTGCATTTAGAGATGTGCGTATCTCTTCAATACGGGCCCGGTTTACGCCGCGATCAGAATAGCCCACGCGGCTGGCCGAGCGCACATGAACCGTCTTGCCGGAAACGCGGAGTTCAACATCATCGACATAACCCAGCAATTTACTGGTGTAGACCGCAGCCGCGTATCCTTTTTGCTGGGTCACGATCTTGCCGCCTGTCGCATTTATCGCCGTTAAAACAGCATCCAAGCTCGCATCTTTAAAAGGCTCAACGGCGCGCGCCTCGGCGGTTCCCGCTTCGCTGCAGACGGCATTGGGCTTAGACCCGATTGAGGCCAATTTACCGTCGACCACGCCGGGCGCAGAGCCTTTAGTGGATTGAAGGGCCAAGACCTTCCCGACGCCGCCAACGATGCCAACAGCCGCTGCAGCGCCAATAATTAAGGGTATCATAAATCCTCCAATTGCCGCGCAATATGAACATCATACCAGGTCGGCCCCATTAACGTCGTAAAGAACGCATTATGCCCGCCATGGTCAAGCTCTATCACCTCTGCGGGAGCATCAATATTCAGATCAGACAGGTGTGAGGCGGGCGTAACAGGGTCATCCTTGGCCATAATTATCTGCGTCGGCACATTCAAACCCAATAAATCATCTGGCCATATCCGATAGGCGTTGAAGAAGTCCTCAAGCGTATCAAATGGCGTGAACTTCAAAAACCGCTCAGTTAGCCCGATAATACTTTTATCACCGTCTAAAATACTGAGATCATATAGATGTGGAAAGGCGTCGACTTTCTTGGCTAATGATGTCGACCATTTCTTCATAAAATAGCGTTTAATCAACGGCTGTGTATCGGGAATATAGGCAGCCTCTAACGGATTAATAACGGGGCTAATGGCGTAAATACGGTGCAAGTTTTCAAGCGGAACGGTCTTGTTTTTCCGCGCGACACGCAGCGCAAAATTTCCGCCAAGTGAAAACCCAATCACCACAAGGGGCAAATCAGAATTATCTTGCGCGACGCGCTCTACGGCGTCCCACACTTCGTCAAAACGCCCGCCATAAAACAAGCCTTCATTAAGATGATGACTATCGCCGTGATCGCGAAAATTTAAACGAAATACATTAAAGCCTTGCTCGAACAGATACCGTCCACAGCACAGAACATATGTACTATTGACGCTGCCTTCCCATCCCGAGAGCAGCATCACTGTGCCGCGCGCATTGGGCTGTTTTGACATTTCGCCTGACAGTCGAACGCCGCGCGGCAAGTCCAGAACAACCTTAGTCGCCACATCTCTCATGCGGTTTTCTCCGCGTTTGCGAAATTTTTGACCGGCTAAAAACGTTTGCACCATGGCGGGGCGTAAAAGGCGCGAAGGTATGAAAGGCTCAATATGCATAAGCGCATACATAACGGGCAGAGTTAGAACCTTCTACCTACGATTATGTATGATATGAAATTGCCATTGCAGGGCCGCGCGGTTAAGTCATGGGTCAACCTGAAAGCCAATTATGAAATATGACAACCCGCATGTCTCCGAGTCCACGCCGCGCATGGGTAATGCTGTTACGCGCGCCATCGGATCCATGTTAATGAAAATGATTGGCTGGAAAGTCACAGGCCGCTTTCCCGAAGAGAAAAAGATGATTGTGATCGGCGCGCCGCATACATCAAATTGGGACTTTATTTTGGCGATGTCCGCAATGTTATCGGTTGGCCTGCATTTTTCTTGGATGATGAAAAAAGAGGCCTTTTTCTGGCCCCTTGGCCCGCTGTGGAAAAAAATGGGCGGCGTTCCAATTGACCGCACAGCCAAGACAGATGTGATTCAGCAAATGGTTCAGTATTTTGAAACCCATGATAATGTTTGGGTAGGCCTGACGCCGGAAGGTACGCGCAAAAGCGTTGAAAAGCTTAAAAAGGGATATCTGCGCATGGCCTATGCCGCCAAAGTTCCAATTTATATTATTGGCATTAACGCGCCGACTAAAGAAGTGGTGCTCGATAAAGTCTGGGATTTGACCCATGATATTGAGGTGGATAACAAAAATATCAAAGCGCATTTCGATCGCAGCTTTATCGGTATCAAACCTGAAAACGCATGACACATAACGAGACGAAGACTGAACGATTATGAAATACGATAATGAACATATGAGTGAGTATTCGCCGCGCATGGGCAACGCCTTTACGCGAGCACTCGGATCATTTGGATTAAAACTGACAGGCTGGAAACTTGTTGGACGAATGCCGGATGTTCCAAAATTTGTGATCATCGGCGTGCCGCATACATCAAATTGGGACGCTATTTCGGCCTCACTTGCCATGCTCGCGTCCGGGTTTAAATATACATTTCTTATCAAAAAAGAATGGTTCTTCTGGCCAATGGGCCCGCTCTTTCGCGCGCTGGGCGGGTATCCTGTTGATCGCGGCAATGGCAAAGATGTCGTCACACAAATTGCCAAATTATTCGACGAAGAAGACAAGGTCTGCATCGGTTTTCCGCCCGAAGGGACACGGTCCAAAGTCGAGAAATATAAGTCCGGCTACCTGCGCGCAGCATATGCCGCCAATGTTCCGGTCTTTATTTGCGCGTTTGACGGACCGAAAAAGCACGTCGTTCTTGACCGCCTGTTTCCGCTGACCGGAGACATCAAAAAAGATAATGCGGCCATCAAAGCCTATGTCGACGAAAACTGGATTGGCGTGCATCCTGAGCGGCAGAAGTGAACCAAAAACCCAACACGACTGAGAAACGTGCCGTGTTTTTAGGTATTCTTCAGGCGTGGATTTTAAGCCTTATTTTCATTTGCGTCGGCGTCGTCATCACGAAGAAATTTGCGCTTGTGCAACACTGGACACTTGGCAAATCTATATCATTTGCAATTTTGTGTTCTGGCTTTGCTTTAGCGGCAGGCATAGGCTGGGCAGCGCGGACAAGACATTTCATATCCAACATTGATGGCTCTGCCCCAGCAGAAGGCAGTCCTCTGGATATCACTTTGCGATACATCTCAAACACTCTTGAGCAGAGCGTTTTATTTGCCATATCTTGCTTTGCTTTTGGACAGGCATATCCCGAATTCGCTCAGACTTTACTTCCCGTTATGGGCATATGGTTTGTGATTGCGCGCTTGCTATTTTGGTTCGGATATATGCGAAGTCCTCTGAAACGTGCAGCCGGGTTTGCCGCGACCTTCCATCCAACGCTCATATTAGCGATCGCGGCGCTGATAGGTCTATTCCTGACATGAACTCGCCCACCCACAGCCTGCTTGCCCTCGCCGTTTTAACAAAGTCAGGCCCGGAGAACCGAGCGCGTAACTGGGCGGTTTTTATCGGCTCTCTACTCCCTGATGCCGCTGTTTGGTTATGGTGGCCATGGCAGACGCTTGTCAAAAATGAGCCTCAACGTCGTATTTGGGATGAGCTCTATTTTGAACCTCAAATGCAGCTCATTATTGCCCCCTTTAATTCTGCGCCGCTACTTACACTGATTGCGGTCGTTGGATGGATATTTAGAAAAACCAAGCTCGGCCTTATTGCCCTGATGGGCGCGCTGGCAGGTCTAATCCATATTGCCACAGATATTCCCGTCCACAGCCATGATGCCTATCGTCATTTCTGGCCATTATCGGATTGGCGCTTTCACTCACCCTTATCCTATTATGAAGCCGATAAACATGCGGCGTGGGTTTCAAGCCTTGAAGGCTTGCTTGCGATTATTTGCATTGTCGTCTTATGGCGCAGATTTACTGTCGATTGGGTACGAATTATGCTGATGATTATTACAGTCCTTTACGTATTTTTACTCGTAGTGGCTCCCATCATTGCGCCGCTCATTTTTAACGGTTAAGCGGCGCCATGGCACAGATAGAGATCTCAGAACTCGCCGCGACAACGGGCCCGATTATGGGCCTTGATCCCGGCACAAAAACAATCGGCATCGCGATTAGCGACCGTTCACGCTTAATCTCTACGCCGCTTGAAACAATAAAGCGCAAGAAGTTTACGCCCGACGCCGGGTATCTCTTTGAGCTATACGCACAGCGCGAATGCACGGCGCTAGTTATTGGCTTGCCGCTCAATATGGATGGCAGCTCTGGCCCGCGCGTGCAGTCCGTCAAAGACTTCGCGGCAAACCTGATGGGCATCAACGATGTCCCCTTTATGTTTTGGGACGAGCGTCTGTCTACGGCGGCTGTAACCCGCACCATGATCGAGAGCGACATAAGCCGCGCCAAACGTGCCGAGGCCGTCGACAAACTCGCGGCGAGTTATATCCTGCAAGGCGTGCTGGATCGCCTTCGCGCCTAATTTGGATTTTCTTTGCGCCGCGCGTGCATTGCGTTAAAAGACCCTCAAACAATTCAATGAGAGGGATAATGATGAAACGTTTAGCCTTATTAACAACCGCCGCTCTGGCGCTCACACTTGCCGCCTGTGACGCCGCGCCGAATAGTAACACCGTTCAAAGCGCGCAGCATATGGCCTCGACGTCTTTGCCGAAAATCAGCGACGC
>CALLBH010000192.1 GCA_938001945.1 uncultured Robiginitomaculum sp. | reverse complement strand
CCATAACTAATGAACGGCAAGGTCATGCCCTTGGGCGGAACCATGTTTAAATTCACGGCCAGATTTATGATCGTCTGCATCCCGATCATCGTCGCCAGCCCCGCCACAGCAAGCTGCGCGAAATGATCATTAAGGCGCAGGGCTTTGCGAAACGCCTGCGTGACCAACGCGGCCAAAAGCGCGATCAAAATAAGTGAAATAAGAAAGCCAAATTCCTCTACTGCGACAGCAAAAATAAAATCTGTATGGGCATCAGGGAGTTGCTCTTTGATGCGACCTTCCCCGGGCCCGCGCCCAAACAACCCGCCATTTGAAATGGCCTCAAGTGCTTTGTCGGTTTGATATGTATCGCTGCCTTCTGGGTTTAGAAACCGCGAAATTCGGTCTTGAACGTGGGGCAAAGCTAAATAGGCGGTCATAGCCCCGATGATGGATATGCAACCCAGGAACATCATCCACCCCAGCGATAGACCAGCAAAAAAGAAAATCGCGCCAAAACATAATGTCACAAGAAAACTCTGCCCGAAATCAGGCTGTCTTAGCAGCATTAAAACAAGCAATAAGTAGATTGCAAAAACAAAGGCAATGCCCGGGAATGTCGGATCCTTTTTACGCTGCGCAAACATCCAAGCGGCAAACACAACGAAGCCAGGTTTAGCAAATTCGCTCGGCTGTAATGAGAACGACCCAATTTTAATCCAGCGCGTTGCCCCTTTGACCTCGTGGCCAATGAAATTGAGCGCGAACATAATAATGATAGCCCCGAGAAGCGCGATCACGGCCAACCTTCGCGCATTTATCGGACTGAACATTGACAGGATCAATGCGCCGCTGACCCCCATCGTCACGAAAAAGACATGACGGATAAAAAAGTAAAACGGATCTGTTCCACCGAGCCGCGCGGCGGCAGACGGACTTGCGGCGAGTGACAAAATAAGTCCCGCCAAAATGAGCGTCCCAAAAATAGCCAGCATGACGCGATCAATACTGCGCCACCACTCCATTAAGAACGATCTATTCGTTCGATTCATGCAGCGCGGCCTTTGGCTTTTTCTGCCTCGAACATATCGATGATCGCTTTGGCCTCTGCACGAAAGGCATCCCCGCGCAGTTCGAAATTCTTATACTGATCAAAACTGGCGCAGGCGGGGCTAAGCAGCACAACAGGGTTTTTCGCCCCGCTGGCCAATGCGTCGCGCGTGGCACATAAGATCGCGCGGCGAATATCCCCGCTCATTTTGTGATCGACATTTTGCTTGGTCAGCACGCGATGAAAAGCAGGGGCCGCCTCGCCAATTAAATAGGCCTTGCGAACCGTCGACAATTCAGTCGCAAGCGGCGCAATTCCGCCGTCTTTGGCGACACCGCCCGCAATCCAGAAAATGTCATCATAGGCCCGCAAAGCTTGGCGCGCGGCTTCGGCGTTGGTCGCCTTGCTATCATTCACATAGGCGACATTTACGACTTTGCCGATGCGCTCCATACGATGCGCTAATCCATCAAATGACAGAATGGCCTTACCGACAGCTTTGGGGTCAAGACCAATACCTTGAACAGCAGCAAAAGCGGCGGCAGCGTTCTGCCAATTATGCTGACCATCCAGCGCTTGGGCTTTGCGTAGGTCGCAAATCTCAACGGACTTACGATTTATCGATGCGTATAATTTGCCGTTAATCACGGATACGCCGCGCCCAAGTGCGCGCCGCCCCGAAATCGGAATGATGCGGCGGCCATTTTTTGCAATCAGTTCTGTGGCGAGATGCTGTCCATTATCATCATCTACGCCAACGACGGCAATATCCTTGGCCTGTTGATTATCAAATATGCGCACCTTTGCGGCGCGGTAGCCTGCCATATCGCCGTGACGATCAATATGATCTGGCGTTAAATTGATAAAGACGGCGCTATTGGCGCGCAGGCTATAGGTTCGCTCAAGTTGATAGGACGACAGCTCAAGCACATAATGCGTTCCCGCATGCATGTCATCCAGATCCAGAACGCCGCGTCCAATATTTCCACCAATTTGCGCGTCCCGGCCGCAAGCTTTGAGGATATGTCCAATGAGCGATGTCGTCGTGCTTTTGCCATTCGTGCCCGTAATCGCAATGATCGTCGGGCGGCGCTCCGGCGCGCGCGCCGCGATTTCGCGGGCAAAAATTTCAATGTCGCAAATAATTTGAATGTCGTGCTCGCGGGCGCGCTGCGCCGTCCAATGCGGCTTGGGTTTATCATGCGGGATGCCCGGCGATAAAACCAGCGCGTCTATCTTTGACCAATCGGCAGATGTCAAATCCGTAAGGGTGATGCCGGCAGTTTTAGCTGCGTCGCGACTGGCTTGCATATCATCCCACGCCAGAACTTTAGCACCGCCTTTGGTCAGCGACTTGGCCGCCGTAATACCTGTACGACCCAATCCAAAAACCGCGAGCGTTTGGCCTTTATATGTGTTTGCAATAATCATAGCGGCCTCCCTATCTCAGTTTCAATGTAGACAGGCCGATAAGCGCAAGGATAACGGCGATAATCCAAAAACGAATAACGATGGTCGGCTCTGCCCAACCTTTTTTCTCAAAATGGTGATGGATAGGCGCCATCCGAAAAACGCGTTTACCTGTCATTTTAAACGATGCGACCTGCACGATCACGCTGACCGCTTCGAGAACGAAAAGCCCGCCAATAATCGCCAGAACGATTTCATGCTTCACGGCCACAGCCGCGCTGCCCAGCGCGCCGCCCAGAGCCAGCGAACCAGTGTCGCCCATAAAGACCATTGCGGGCGGAGCATTGTACCAGAGAAAACCTAAACCCGCACCAAGCAACGCGCCAAGAACAATCACAATCTCTGCGCTACCCGGGACATAAGGAATACCAAGATAAGACGAATAAACCGAGTTTCCGACGAGATAAGCAATCGCCGCAAAACTCGCCGCAGCAATCATGACTGGAACAATCGCAAGACCATCAAGACCGTCTGTTAAGTTCACCGCATTGGACGCGCCCACAATCACAAGGCAGCCAAAGGGGATAAAAAACATACCAAGATTAAGCGTAAAGTCCTTCAGGAACGGCAGCGCCAAACCTGTGTTAAATCCGTCGCCTGCTGGCGTCGATTTAAGGCAAACATAAACGGCGGCTGCCGCAATAATAAATTCGAGAACGAGCTTTATGCGTCCGTTCAACCCCTTCGGGTTTTGCTTGGAAACTTTTAGATAATCATCGGCGAAACCAATTGCACCAAAGCCGATGGTCACGAGCATGACCACCCATAGAAATGGATTGGACAGATCCCCCCACAGAAGAACCGATATCCCCATACTCACAAGGATTAACAGCCCGCCCATGGTCGGCGTTCCCGCCTTGGCAATGATATGACTTTCAGGTCCATCCTCGCGGATCGGCTGGCCTTTGCCCTGTTTAGACCGCAGCACATTGATGAGCTTTGGCCCGAAAATAAAGGCGATCAGCATCGACGTCATTACAGCTCCGCCAACACGGAATGTGATGTAATTAAACAGATTAAATATCTGATAGTCTTCAGATAATTTGGACAGTAATTCGTAAAGCATTAGCTTTGCTCCCCCCGGAGGTTTTGAATGATTGTCCCCAGACCGACACTATTTGAGGCTTTAAACAGCACTCTATCATTGTTCTTTATAATGGTTTTTAGCGCGGCAATGACGCCGTCTTTATTTGCGACATGCGCCGCGTGAATTTCTTTGGGCAGAACAGCCGCGAGCGCTTGGCTCTGCGCGCCGACGGTAATAACTTTTGCAAATTCCACTTCACTTAACGGCGCAGCTAAACCTGCATGAAGATCTTTGCTAGTGGCTCCCAATTCAAGCATATCACCCAGCACGGCAATCTTGCGACCGCGTCCCGACACGGCGCGAATTGCGGCCTCCATGGATACAGGGTTCGCGTTGTAACTCTCGTCAATTACAGTGATTGTTTTGCTATCTAGGTTTGTTTTAAATATCGCGCCACGCCCAGCGACAGCGCCCATTTTTGACAGCGCCGTTTTCGCTTTCGCAGCGCTCCCGCCAGCGGCTTTGACAGCGGCCATAACGAGCGCGGCATTAATGCGGTGATGATCACCGCTTAGCGCAAGTTTTCTCGTGAAGTCTTTAGCGCTTACGCCGACGACCGTAAGCCCCTTGGCTTTTGCGCGGTCTGAGAGATACTGAAAGTAATTATCGTCAGAATTTAAAACTGCAGTGCCGCCCTCCGACATGCCGTCAAATATCTCTGATTTTGCCTCAGCGATTTTATCGACGCTTTCAAAAAATTCTAAATGGGCAGGCGCGATTTTGGTGATGATGGCAATGTTCGGCTGGATTAAGCCCGACAAATCGGTCAGCTCTCCGGCGTGATTCATGCCTGCCTCGAACACCGCAAATTTTGTCGCCTTTGGCATTGCCGCCATCATCAGCGGAACGCCCCAATGATTGTTAAAGGACTT
>CALLBH010000191.1 GCA_938001945.1 uncultured Robiginitomaculum sp. | reverse complement strand
GTGGAGGACGGTATGGGAGAAATTGCTGTGAAACGCGCGGTCATAAAACTGGTGCTCATTCGGGTCGCTCATATTCTGTAAAAACCGCCTCGCCCTTCGAGTCCCGCCTTCGCTTGCGCGAAGTCGCCTCAGGATGAGGCTTTCTTTTGCTCTGAATAATAGCACCAATCTAACATACACCTCATCCTGAGGACGCGCGAAGCGCGTGGACTCGAAGGGCGAGGTGTTGAGTGCACTGTTTCAGTTATGCCCTTTTCACTCGGCGTAAGATAAGACGACCTTGCGATATAGATAGCCAAGTTTTAAACCTGTGAAAATAAATACATCCTCGTTTTCAATTTTAGAATATTCATAAATTTCAGACCCTTACCTAAAAAACTAAGAGATACATCCCTGCCTTCCAATCCTGCCCTATATTCCAAACTGTTCCTTTGCTCAGAGGGCAGGCAAGCGCGCGTTGGCTGGTTGGAGTGGAGGACGGTATGGGAGGAGCGGTTGTGAAGCGCGCGGTCAGGACTCCCGCAAGCGAGAGCTAAAGCGACTAACCCTCGCCGGTGGCCGTTTGCAGCAGTACCGCCGTGCTGTGATTTGGGCTGAGTTCCATGTCACATGTTGCCTCCGCGGAGCGATCCGTGAGGGCAGCAGGGAATTATTTAGACGAAACACATTTTTACTTTGGTACACCAGTTTATTTAAGTCCCGCACGGACAGCCCTACTAATTCAAACATTGAAGACATTAACTAAATAAAGGCGGACATAAAATGAGAGATTAAGAACAGATAAGCCCCATCCCCCTCGCAGGCGGGAGAAGGTTTTCCCTATCTTGAGCTGACAATAATAATCCTTGTATCATCGCATCCTGGATTCGCGGTCATCAAAGACGCTCACCCCAAAAAAGCTCAACCTTCTCCCGTTCACGGGGGAAGTGGGCTCGCCGAAGGCGAGGTCGATGGGGGCGGGAGCCACCGATAGCACATGATCAACAAAAAAGCCGCCCCAAGGGACGGCTTTCAAATTCAAAATATTTTAACGATTAATATCTGTTATCCGGCCCATTATCGCGGTCACCTTGGAAGGCGCGCAATAGCTCGTCGGCGTTCATTTCGGCTGGCGCTTCCGGCGCTTGCTCGATGTTACCGGCGATGATCACTTCGTCTTTCTCATCTTCCATATCATCATCAAGCAGAACGCGCTGCAGACCGACAACAAGGCTTTCGCGTAGATCGTCAAGATTAAGCGACTCGGCGGCCAGTTCACGAAGGGACACAACAGGTGTTTTGTCATTGTCACGATCAACCGTCAGCGGGGAGCCGGCTGAAATATTGCGCGAGCGGTGTGATGCAAGCAGGACCAGATCAAAGCGGTTGTCAATTTTATCGACGCAATCTTCAACAGTAACGCGGGCCATAAAGTCTCCAATAAAAAGCGGCGCGCAATTGGATGCTCGCCGTGTTAGCGGGTGATATATAAAGCTGCGACTAAAATTGCAAGCGTCGTGCGCGGGGTCGGCGCGATTACTGTGACATTTTTTTTAAAAAGCGGGCATATTAACCTCTGCGCGCTTGAACCCGCCTGCCGGCCTCCTTAGCTTTGCGTCTTACGCAGCGATGATTCTATAATGGCCAAGACACCCAAGACCCAAGACGAGCTCTTTTCCGGCAAAGCCGCCAAGGCCGAAGCCGCCTATTCCGGCAGCTCTATTCGGGTGCTTAAGGGGCTGGAACCTGTGCGCCTGCGCCCCGGCATGTATATTGGCGGCACGGATGATCGCGCGCTGCACCATCTTTTTGCTGAGGTCATTGATAACTCGATGGACGAAGCCGTAGCGGGTCACGCTAGCCGCATCGAAGTCAATCTTAACGCCGAAGGATATTTGACGGTCACGGATAATGGCCGCGGCATTCCGATCGACACGCATCCTGATCCCGAATTCAAAGGCAAGTCGACGCTCGAAGTCATTATGACAGAGCTACATTCGGGCGGTAAATTTGACAGCGGCGCATATGAAACATCCGGCGGACTGCACGGCGTTGGCGTGTCCGTTGTCAACGCGCTGGCCGATCATTTAATCGTCGAAGTCGCGCGCTCCAGGGAGGTCTACCGCCAAGAGTTTTCGCGCGGCGTGCCCCAAGGCAAGCTTAAGAAAGTCGGCGATACGCCTAATCGCCGCGGCACTAAAGTCAGCTTTCATCCTGACCCTGAAATCTTTGGGCCAAAAGCCCGCTTCAAGCCCGCCAAGCTGTTCCGTATGGCGCGCGCCAAAGCCTATCTACAGCCCGGCGTTAAAATTCGCTGGTCGTGTGACCCGGCGCTGGTTGAGGAACTGGACGCGGTGCCGCATGAGGCCACATTTCATTTCCCGGGCGGTCTGGCCGATTTTCTCGCCGAGACGATGGGCAGCAAAGCTCGCGTGGTTCCTGATATTTTCGCAGGTCGCACAGATAAGACAAGCGGTCATGGCCGCGTCGAATGGGCCGTTGCGTGGAGCCCCTCAGGCTTTGGCGAGGCCGACAGTCTTGTTCGCTCCTATGCCAATACCGTTCCAACAGCGGGCGGCGGAACCCATGAAGCGGGCCTTCGCGCTGCGTTGACTAAGGGCCTGCGTGCCTATGCTGATTTGTCCGGCATGGGCAAGAAGGCCGCAATTGTAACCCCGGATGATGTCATGGGCAGCGCCGGGGCGCTAATTTCTGTCTTTATCTCTGATCCGCAATTTCAGGGTCAAACCAAGGACCGTCTGTCCAATAGCGGGGTTACTCGCATTGTTGAAAACGCCGTGCGTGACCCATTTGATATATGGCTCGGCAGCCGTCCCAAAGAGGCAACGCAGCTTTTAGAGTGGGTGATCGAGAAAGCCGAAGCGCGGATTAAGCGCCGCAAGCAGCGCGATATTTCGCGCAAATCCGCCACCAAGCGACTTCGCCTACCCGGCAAACTCGCCGATTGCTCCAATAAAGATGCCGCAGATACAGAGCTCTTTATCGTCGAGGGCGACAGCGCCGGCGGGTCTGCCAAACAAGCCCGCAATCGCAAGACCCAAGCGATCTTGCCGCTCAAGGGTAAAATCCTCAATGTCGTTTCAGCTAGCGCCGAAAAGATATCTCGCAATGCAGAGATAAATGATCTCTCCACAGCGCTAGGCGTTGGGATTGGGAAAAAATTCGATCTCGAAGATTTGCGCTATGAACGCGTCATTATCATGACGGATGCGGATGTTGACGGCGCCCATATTGCGGCATTGCTGATTACATTTTTCTACAGCTATATGCCTGATTTGATCGATCAAGGACGCCTCTATATGGCGCTCCCGCCGCTCTTTCGGATTACGCAGGGCAGTAAGTCTATTTATGCGTCTGATGAAGCCCACAAAGATGAGCTTTTGGCCAATGAATTTACAGGGCGTGGGAAGATCGAGATTGGGCGATTTAAGGGTCTAGGCGAAATGATGCCCAAACAGCTTAAAGAAACCACGATGGATCCTGCAACGCGCACGCTGGCGCGCATCGTTGTGGACGAAGAGAATTTACCGACAACCGAAGCGCTCGTTCAGACCTTGATGGGGAAACGCGCCGACCTGCGCTATCAATTCATTCAAGACAATGCTGAATTCGTTAATGATTTGGACGTCTAATCTGTCTGAGCGCTGACCAGGTTTTAATCCGCTAAAAACACTCCCTTAATCTCCCATTCATCAAAACTAGTGTCTATCGGCGCATCCGCAAAATCGCGGAATCACCCAATTTGGGGGCGCTTAATACATGGAGATAATTATGCGTAAGATTTTAATTTCAACAGCGCTCGTCGCGCTCGTCGCTAGCCCGGCATTTGCACAAGATGCAGCATGGACAGGCGAAGCCAGCCTTGCCGGCTCAGCAACGACAGGTAACACGGAAACGACAGATCTGGGCTTGGGTTTAGCGCTGCAGCGTGAATCCGATGTGTGGCGTCACAAATTCGACGCGTCACTGGATTACGGCACTGTCAGCGACGAAGACACGAAGAACCGCCTCTATTTAGGCTATCAACTTGACCGCGACTTGACTGAAAATGTCTATTTGTTTGGTACAGGTAACTATTTCAAAGACGATTTTGGTTCTTACCAAAATGGTTACTTCCTCGGTGCCGGCGCCGGTTATCACGTCTTTAAAGGCGAGCCAACATTCTGGGATCTTGAAGCCGCTGTCGGTTACCGCAACCAAGAAACACGCGAAACAGGCACATTCGGGCAGCCTGGTTTCCTTGCCAGCGAAAGCGTCGGCGAAGCTGCGCTCCGCGGTTCATCAGACTTTAAATATGCGTTTAACGACGCCGTTAGCTTCTACAACAAGACAGAAGTTATCACGTCATCGTCAGACACATATCTGTGGAATGACATCGGTATTTCGGCCAATTTGATGGGCAACTTATCTGCTAAATTTGGTTACCGCGTTGACTATCACACTGACGTTCCGGACGGCGTAGAGCAAACAGACACGATTACGCGTTTTGCCTTGGTTTATGCAATTAACTAGGATTGCAGCTTAGAGCATCATTAAGTGGGAGGCGCGCAATCGCCTCCCATATTTTTTGCCCGCTTTTTGGATGCGTCCAGTTCGGCGCGATTTCGGCCAGCGGGAACAAGACAAATGCCCGATGCGTCATGCGCGGATGCGGCAGAGATAGATCCTTGGTCTCAAGTTCCCGGCTATTATAATCAATAATATCCAAATCAAGCGGACGCGGCGCATTACGCTGCGTTGGAACACGGCCAAATGCAGCCTCAATGGTTTTCAAAAACACTAAAAGCGCGAGCGGCTCAAGCTCTGTTTCAATCTCCCATACCGCATTTAAAAAATCAGGATGGCCTTGACCGTAAGGCCAAGACGGATTTTTCCAATATTTCGATTTGCGCACAATCGATACAGTTCCAGCCGCGCACAAATGCGTTTCAACGTAATTTAGACTGTCCAATACGCCTCGCGATTTACCGTCGATTTGGCTTGGCATATTGGCGCCGAGCGCGATATAAATTCCCATATTTTATGACTTTATATTTTAAGGATTATGATGACCTTTTATCCCGATGAAAAGATTGCGTTATTTATAGACGGAGCCAACCTTTATTCTGCGGCGCGGTCAATGGATTTTGACATTGATTACAAAAAACTTCTTGAGGTATTTCGCTCTCGCGGGCGTCTTATTCGCGCTTATTATTACACGGCAATTATTGAGCGCGATGATTATTCTGCCCTCCGTCCGCTTATGGATTGGCTTGATTATAACGGCTATCATGTTGTGACAAAGCCCGCCAAAGAATTTGTTGACCGCGAGGGCCGCAAGCGCACCAAAGGCAATATGGATATGGAAATGGCCGTCGATATGATGAGCATGGCCAAAGATATAAACCATATGGTTTTATTCTCCGGTGACGGGGATTTTCGTGCTATTGTCAAAGCTGTGCAGGCCCATGGTTGCCGCGTTACTGTCGTGAGTAGCCAGAAGACCAAACCGCCTATGCTCGCCGATGAGCTACGCCGCCAAGCGGATAACCTTATCGACCTTGTCGATATGGGCGATATCGTTGGCCGCGCGCGGCAATCAAACCAAGATGAAGGGGATTATTATGACGACTAAACCCTTCGCCGAACCGTCGCGTGATTGCGCGCTCTGCCCTCGCCTGCGTGAGTTTTTGCTCGATCTGCGTGAGAAACATCCTGATTGGCACAATGCGCCCGTCCCGAGTTTTGGCGACCCCAAAGCCAAATTACTTATCATAGGACTTGCGCCCGGTATGCAGGGCGCGAACCGCACGGGCCGCCCCTTTACCGGCGATTGGGCGGGTGACCTGCTCTATGCCGCAATCAATGAATATGGATTTAGCAAAGGCACATATGGTGCAGAGGTCGATGACGGCCTGACGCTGCATGGCGCGATGATTACAAATGCTGTGCGATGCCTCCCGCCGCAGAACAAACCCGTCGGCGCAGAAATCAATACATGTCGTCCGTTTCTGCTGGATCAAATTGAGAGTATGAGCAGCCTGAAAGCGCTATTATGCCTCGGGAAAATATCCCATGACAGCACGGTGCGCGCGCTGGGATTAAAGCTTAAAGATTATCCATTTGGGCATCACAAGATTTATGATCTACCCAGCGGGCTACGGCTTTACACAAGTTATCATTGCTCGCGATATAACACGAACACCAAACGCCTGACGGAGGAGATGTTTAACAGCGTATTCAAAGACATACGCAAATTTGTGGATGCATAATTAGGCGCGTGTGCGCTCGCCTCGCTCATGCATTTCTTGCGCTTCGATAGACAATGTCGCGACCGGACGCGCTTCTAAGCGGGCCAAACGAATTTCATCGCCTGTCTCTTCGCAAAATCCATATGTGCCGGCTTCGATTTTACGGAGCGCCTTATCGATTTTGTTGACGAGTTTGCGCTGCCGATCACGAGCGCGAAGTTCTAATTGACGATCCGCAGTTGCCGATGCGCGGTCAAGACTATCCGGATGAGAAAGGTTGCCCTCTTTCATATTCGACATTGTGCCTTTGGTTTGGGCGAGGATATCCTCTTTCCACTCAACCAATTTCAAACGGAAATATTCGACCTGAACCGGGTTCATGAACTTCTCGTCCTCCGTTGGGACGTAACCCTTGGGAACTTTAACAGTTTTTTTCTTAGCTGCCATAATGATCTACCCCATCAACGCGCTTTGTTCAGCGCGATTTAACGACGAGAATCGGTTTGGACAACATTTTTTTACACCCATACGCTCAAGACTGCGCTATATTCACGACAAGATGATTGAAAGCCCGTCGCCCCGCCTTTATGACGAGCCAACATATATCAAAGGATACACTCATGGGTTTTCAAAGTACGGACAAATATATTGCCTCGCGCGATCTGCAAGTTGCGGTCAATGCCGCCATCGCGCTGGAGCGTCCGCTCTTAATCAAAGGCGAGCCCGGCACAGGTAAAACCGTTCTGGCCCATGAAATCGCTAAATCACTCGATACGGACTTGCTGCAATGGCACGTCAAATCAACCACCAAAGCCCAGCAAGGTCTCTATGAATATGACGCCGTCGCGCGCTTGCGTGATAGTCAGCTCGGTGATGATAAGGTTCATGACATCAAGAACTACATTAAGCGCGGAAAGTTATGGGAAGCCTTCACCCACAATAAACGCCCTGTCCTTCTGATTGATGAAATCGACAAAGCCGATATCGAGTTTCCAAATGACCTTCTCCAAGAGCTCGACCGTATGGAGTTCAATGTCTACGAGACCGGCGAAACGATCACAGCCAAAGCCCGTCCCGTCATCATCATCACGTCGAATAATGAGAAAGATTTGCCTGATGCCTTTCTGCGCCGCTGCTTCTTCCACTACATTCAATTCCCGGACGAAGAGACGATGAAGCAAATCGTCGATGTCCATTTCCCCGATATCAAAACGCGCCTGCTCTCGGCGGCCATGAAACGCTTCTTTGATATCCGCTCTATGCCCGGCCTGAAGAAGAAGCCATCGACATCGGAATTGCTGGATTGGCTGAAACTCTTAATGATCGAAGATATTGATCCGGAAACACTACGCGAAACAGACACCAAAAAATCCATTCCCCCGCTGCATGGGGCTTTGCTTAAGAACGAAGCGGATGTTCATTTGTTTGAACGGCTCGCATTTTTGACGCGACGTGAGGGGTAGGCTTCAAACACCTAAATGCCCGTCATTCCGACGTGGCGAAGCCACCTGGAATCCATGCCTTGATCTTTCAACATCATGAAATTTCGTATTACTTATAACATCTAGGAATGGATTCCGACTGCGCTTCGCGCAGGTCGGAATGACGGATAGAAGCTAACCCGGCTTATCGAAATGCCATACTTTTGGCACTGCCGCTAAGCGATCTTTATAGTATCCCTGAAAACCCGGGAGTTTGATGCGGTTTAGGAAGCTGGAATAGGTCAGATAACTCACGACGAAGCGCAGGTCTTTGGCCCAGCGCGGCATGAATTTTGGCTGTTCAATGAGTTGATGATCAATCAGCTCTGCGATGGCGGGGACGTCTTCGAGGTCCATTTTTCCAACGAAGAGCACGCGGATGAGGTCGGCGCGATTAAGGGAGACAACGCTGCGCAGGAAATTATGAACCCGCAGCAGGCCATTGAGATAGACAAGGTCTTTGGTAAAGGGCGCGCCGCCTGTCAGGACGCCTCCGCGAAAGACGCGACGTGTATTTTCAAAGCTTTCCTCGGCGTCATCGGTTTGCTCGAGGTAAAAACGATAGACCTGAATAAAATCAGCCCCTTCGGCGGCCATATTAATCGCAATGACGCGGTCCGCGAGGCGGCGAAAGCGCTTCGGGTCCATTGTGCCTGCAATCATTTCTGCAAAGACTGCAAGGCCTTCTTGGATTTGCGTGGTTCCCATATGGGCGCGGCCAAGAATTGGGAAAAGGCTCTGAGACTGCCCGTTCAGCGCCGTCGCCGTATGAATAAGCGCTTCATGCTGGAGGAGTTGACGCACATCCATTTGCGTGAAGCTGGCATTGCTGCGCACGCGAATACGGCTCGAGCTGGCCGTGGCTTTGGCAGATAACGTGTTGGATAATTCTATGGCGGGCGCATCATCGCCGAAATGCTCCGTGACTTGCGGCTCAAGCGCAGCGGCGAATTGCTCCGCTGTAAGCGCTTCATCTGCGCCGCTGAGCACGAGTTTTTCAAATTCAAGCTCGCCCAGCGTTTCATCAATATGGCGCGCAAGCTCTATGACTTGCGTTTTCCCATCCAGCATCAATTTTTGCGGCGTCCCGAACAGGGCTGCTGAATGGGTGTAAAATGCCTTCGTTTCGCGGCTATCCAGCAAGTCGGCCTGCGTGCCCAGCACGCCATGAATACGGCGCAGCCATTCCATGATGGGCGTATCGCTGCCGAGTAATTCGGCTGCGTCCTTTAAGTGCTGCCGGGCGGGTTTCGTATCGACCGGTTCATAGTCCACGACGGGCATTTCTTCGCCGCCCGCCGCGAGAAACGCCTCGCGGACGCTACCGGGCCACGCGATAGATTTCAGCACCCGCAAATCACGCGCCGCCTCATAGAGGTGACCCGCAATATCTTGCTCGGTTTGAAACGCGGTGCTCAAAACTAGGCCTTAAGCACGACGCGGTAACGGGCTTTGCCGGATTTCAGACGCGCAATTGCGTCATTGACCTCGGCCATAGGGTAGACTTCCGTTTCCGGCAAGATGTCATGACGGGTGCAGAATTCCAGCATTTTTGCAATCATAGCCGGTGAGCCTGTATCGCTTCCGCCAACAGATTTTTGGCCCGTAATAAGCTGCCCGGCTCTGATATCCATAGGTTCTGTCACCATGCCGACCGTAATCAATCGGCCGCGCGGCGCGAGGGCCGCCATATATTTACCCCACGGCAAGGACACATTTACCGTTGAAATCACGGCGTCATATTGGCCGCGCAATTTTTTAAGTGCATCTTCATCGCGCGTATTGACGACTTTGTGCGCGCCTAATTCTTTCAACTCGGCTTCTTTGTCCATGCTGGTCGTAAAGGCCGTGACTTCGCAGCCCCAGGCCGCGAGGAATTTCAGCGCCAGATGCCCTAGTCCGCCAATCCCAATGACCGCGACTTTGTCCGTCGGCTGAATGCCGTAATCGATAATGGGCGTGAAGACTGTGACGCCGCCGCAAAAGAGCGGCCCGGCTTTAAGCGCGTCCAGATCATCAGGGAGCTTAATCGCCCACGCGGCCTGCGCGCGGACTTTGTCGGCAAAACCGCCGTGATGGCCGACAATTGTGGCTTGGCCATTGCGGCAATGATGATGGCTGCCCGACATGCAGGTGTTGCAGGTCAAACAAGAGCCGGACATCCAGCCCACGCCAACCGTATCGCCGACGGATAGATGCGTCACGCCGGCGCCGAGCGCGGAGACTTTGCCGATGACTTCATGGCCGGGAACCAGCGGGTAGCTGGCATTGCGCCAATCATTATTAATCATCGAAACATCAGAGTGGCAAATGCCGCAACTCGTGACGTCAATATCAACCTGCCCCGCGCCAATATCGCCAAGCTTATACTCAAATTTTTCCAATTTACCTTTGGGCTCTTGCGCGGCCCATGCATTTACTATTGTCATGTGTAGATCTCCGTTAGGTGATATGTGGACGAGTGGCGGCTAAACTGCCAGCGAAAACTAACTCAAAGCTGTTCTGTATCTTAGCTAATTCGTAATGGTCTAAATGGTTGCACCGTTGCGCGCCCGCGCGTAGGTTCGCCCGAAAATTAAGGTAGATTCCTTTGCCGCTTTGCGCTGGGCTACACAACAGACACTTTCGAGGATCACATGGTCGATTTTATCAACGAAGTTGAAGAAGAACTTCGCAAAGACCAATATAACGAACTGCTTAGAAAATGGGGGCCTTTTTTGGCGGCCGGCGCGATTGCGCTTGTGCTGGGTACGGCGGCCTTTGAGTATATGGGATCGAAAAATGACCGGGTGGCAAAATCGTCGTCCATTTCTTATTTCGAGGCTTACGATAAATTCGATGCGGGCGACATAGATGCTGCAAAAAACGATTTTGTAGCGATTAGCGATGCATCTCGCCCCGGATATGCGGGACTGTCTTTGATGCAAGCCGCCGCGATTGAACTCGACAAAGGCAATACTGCCGAGGCAGTTCGCCTGCTTGATCAATCTGCTGAGAAGTTTTCTCATCCGCGTCACGCTCATTTAGCGAAATTAAAAGCAGCCTATATCCTGATGGATCAGGGTCAATATGACGATGTTAGCGCCCGCATTGCCCCGCTTACTGAAAGCGGCGCGCCTTATGAACACTTGGCGCAAGAGCTCGCGGGCTTCGTTGCCCTCGAACAAGGCGATATCCGCACGGCGCGCTCTAAATTTGCGCTGCTGGCGCGCGGCGTAGATGTTGCTCCCGGCGTACAAAACCGAGCAGATCAAATGCTGGCCATTACGCCGTCTTTACGTAGTGAGCCTTCCGAAACAGAACCCGATACCGAGCTTCCCGCAACTGATGGTGAAGACATTCAAGCTCCCGAGCCGGCAAGCCCGGACTCCGAAGAGCAATAGATAGCGCGAATATTACAGGATTTATGATGACACAGATGACGATTAAACGCGCGCTTTTAGCGTCTTTACTGGCCTTCACCCTTTCAGGCTGTTCTACACTGGGCGGCGTCGGTGAGCGTATTAGTGATTTAAACCCATTCTCAAATGAGGACGGTTCACCGGATGAGTCACAAGGTGATATTCCTGAGCAATCCGAACGCATTACGATCCTATCCCTTTCAGACGAGTTGGAAGTTGGTTCAAACCTGACGCCAAATGACATTGTCTTGCCTCAAGCCTATGCCAATCAAGACTGGGCCCAGCCCGGTGGCAACTCGGCCCATGCTATGGGCGTCACAGCCGCGCGGGGCAATCTCGGACGCGCTTGGAAAACAGGTATCGGCAAAGGTAGTTCTCGCAAGGGCCGCATCGTCGCAACGCCTGTCGTCGCAAATGGTGTCGTATATGCCATGAACGGCCGCAACACGATTACGGCTGTGGATTCTAATAACGGCGAGAAGCTTTGGACCTATACGATTACCGTAGAACTCGGAGAGGCGACACGCAGCCGCGCAACAGGATTTATTGATCGCTTGTCTGATCCGCGTGGGTTTTTCGGCGGCAATCGCAGCGGCGTAGACCGCGAAGCGTGGGGCGGCGGCGTGGCCTATGATGGCGGGCGCGTTTATGTGTCCTCTGGTTATGGCGTAATGACCGCGCTGGATGCCCGCACAGGCGCGCCGATTTGGGAGCGTAAAACGGATACACCACTACACAGCGCCCCAACGGTCGCCGATGGCCGTGTTTTCGCCATTAGTGACGACAATGAAATTTTCGCCTTTAATACAAATGATGGCGAAGTGATCTGGACTTATCAGGGCATCATTGAAACAGCCCGTATGCTTACTTCGCCCAGCGCCGCTGTGATTGACGATGTTGTCATTGCGCCCTTTGCGTCCGGCGAATTAGTAGCTCTTCGCGCACAGAACGGCACAGTGCTTTGGCAGGACGCATTATCGTCGGCTGGTAAACTCACCCCGCTTTCGAGCTTGAATGACATCAGCGCAGGCCCTGCTGTTGCAGACGGCTATGTTGTCGCCACCGCGCAATCCGGCGCGATGAGCGCATTTGACCTACGCACAGGCCAGCGTATTTGGAACCAACCTGCGGGCGCTCTAGGCTACCCTTTGATGGCGGGTGATTTCATTTATACGGTAACAACTGACGCGCAAATCGCCTGTTTGTCGCGCGCAGATGGAAAAGTCGTATGGCTGACGCAACTCGAAACTTATGAGAAACCGAAGAAGAAAAAGGGTAAAATCAGCTGGGCTGGTCCAATTTTCGTCGGGAAGCATTTATTTTCGGTCAGCTCGCACGGCCAAGCTATAGAAGTTGATCCGCGCACAGGCGCAGTTGTGGATAGCTATAATATTGGCGGCCCTGTCTTTGTGCAGCCTATTATCGCAAATCAGACCGTTTACCTGCTAAATGATGATGCCGATTTGGTCGCACTGCGCTAAGCGCCGCACTCTAATCCGAGAGAGATAGAGTTATGGCCAGAAAAACAAAAAAACAGCGCATGAAAGATCGCTTGGACAAGGACTTTGATGCCTTTGAAGAGACAGTTCTGGATGATGGTGAAATCGAAGACGAAATTCGCCTCCCAAAGATCGCGATCATTGGACGCCCGAACGTTGGTAAATCAACGATTTTCAATCGCCTTGCAGGCCGTCAGCTCGCGATTGTCAATGACACGCCCGGCGTTACGCGCGATCGTAAGGAAACCCATGCTCGTTTGCGCCGCCAGGATGTCACATTAGTCGACACGGCTGGTTTTGAAGATATGCGCGGCGAAACATTAGAGTCGCGCATGCGCGCCCAAACAGAAATGGCAATTTCAGAGTCCGATATTTGCCTGTTCGTCTATGATGCCCGCGCCGGCGTTACAGGTCTGGACGAAGTCTTTGCTGATTATGTACGCCGTATGGATCGCTCCGTCATCCTGATTGGTAATAAATGTGAAAATTCGCGCGCGATTGCCGCAGGTATTGCCGAAGGCTACGGACTTGGCCTAGGCGAACCTGTTGAAGTTTCAGCAGAGCACAATATTGGATTTGATGATCTTGATGATCGCTTGGCCAAAGAGCTTGAGACTTTTAACTTCTACGCGCCAGACACCGATGAAGACGAAGATGATGAAGAATTGGGTGAGAAACCTATTCGCATTGCCGTTGTTGGCCGCCCAAATGCAGGCAAATCGACACTCATTAATACGCTGATCGGCCAGAACCGCTTGGTTACAGGCCCCGAGGCGGGCGTGACGCGCGATACAATTTCGATCGATTGGGAGTGGAATGGTCACCCCGTAAAGCTCCACGATACAGCTGGCATGCGTAAAAAGGCCAAAGTTCAAGACAAATTAGAGAAAATGAGCGTCAATGAAACGCTACGCGCGATTAAATTTGCGCAGGTCGTTATTTTGCTCATGGACGCGAATAGCCCCTTCGATAAGCAAGATTTGCAGATCGCAGATTTCTGTGAGCGCGAAGGCCGCGGCATGATTATCGCCGTGACCAAATGGGACCTTATCGAGAACAAATCCGCTTTGGCAAAATCTCTGCGTGAACGCACAGCGCGCCTGCTGCCGCAGATCAAAGGCGTGCCTATTCTGTTTTTCTCCGGCCTGACCGGACGTCATGTGGACCGCATTCTGCCTGCAGTCCAAGGCGTGATGGAAAATTGGTCCGTGAAGGTCAAAACATCTGATTTGAATAATTGGCTCATTGAGCGCGTGGCAAAACATCCACCGCCCTCTAAAAATGGTCGCCCGGTGAAGCCGCGTTATATTGCGCAAACCAAAGCGCGACCGCCGACCTTCATTGTCAAAACCAGCCGCGAGCAAGCGCTTCCCGAGAGCTATAAACGCTATCTGATCAATGGCATACGCGAAGATTTTGACCTTCCCGGTGTCCCCATACGTTTGACGGTTCGCACGAGCGATAACCCATATGTATAATGTCAGTTAAAGGCGAAACCGGCCTTTATTTTCATTCGTAATACACTACCTACGCAGTGCATGTCGCGGCGCCGATTCTGGCTTTGCGGCTATCGAAACACATATAATATTTAATGGAGTTAACATGAGAACGCATGTTCCTAACGTTACATTTAAAACCCGCGTCCGCGACGAGTCTATTGGCGGCGACAATCCATATGATTGGAAAGACCTAACAACAGAAGAGCTGTTTAAAGGCAAGACAGTCGTAGTCTTCGCCCTGCCCGGCGCATTTACGCCGACTTGTTCGACAAGCCATCTGCCGCGTTACGAAGAGTTATATGCTGATTTTCAAGCTGAAGGCGTTGACGAAGTTGTCTGTCTCTCCGTGAACGATGCTTTTGTTATGCACCAATGGGGCATACACCAAGGCCGTAAAAATGTATTCCTTCTGCCGGATGGTAGCGGTGAGTTTTCACGTAAAATGGGCATGCTTGTCGATAAAGACAATCTTGGCTTTGGCTATCGCAGCTGGCGTTATTCAATGCTTGTCCGTGACGGCAAAATTGAAAAAGCCTTTATCGAAGCTGATTTTGGCGATAACTGTCCAACAGACCCATTTGAAGTTTCAGATGCTGACACAATGCTAAGCTATCTTCGCGGCGAAGCGAAAACGGCCGCGGCTTAACTGCGAAGTTTCGCCATGGTCTGACGGTACTCCCACCGCGATATGCGGTGGTTGACCGCTTCAATCCAATTTAGAATATCTTGCGCAGCGACGGTTCTTGCCGTCGCTGTTGCATTTTCACCGGTCAGTAATTCGGCGCTTTCGCACGCATCCGCCAGACCGCAGGCCCCGACAGCGCGCGCTGTTCCCTTAAGCGTATGCGTAATGCTCATCCATGTGTCATCATCAGCTTTGGCATCGAGCGCTTTGCCCCACATCTCTGTTTGATGCCGAAACAAGCCAAACACCTCGGCCGTCAATGACATGTCGTCTCCGACATATTGTCGAAGATGAGCAAAGTTGATCGCATTATCAGGGTTAATCGCTAACATAGTTAATTTATATGAACACAAATCCCAACAAAAGATGAACAAGACCCTCAGAACCCTTTCAGACAGGGTCAGATAAACAGAACAGGCTCACAAAAATGAAAGGAGCCCGCTATGTTTAACTTTACACCCCCGAAAATAACTGCGGGCAATGCTTTAAAAGGCGTCGCCATCGCTACATTGCTCACTATTGCCGGTGCAGCGTCAGCGTCAGCGGACGTGGTCGATCACAAAGGTCACAATCACGCCAAATCTACAATCGGCAACTCTATCGTTATGCAAATGGCCTCAGCAGATCGTGACAGCAGCTCAAATCGCCGCGAACGTCGCCGTGATGACCGCCGTACTGATCGACGCCGAGATCGCGATGACCGCAGATCTGATCGACGCCGTGATCGGGATCGAGACTTACGCCGTGACCGCCGCCGTGAATATAGGCCAACATATCGCCGGACTTATGGCGGATATGGGTATAGACCGCGCAGTTCGACTTACGGCTATCGCGGTTCAAATGGATATCACGGATACCGCGGATACCGGACAAATTATCGGAGTGGCCTTGGTATAAGCTTCCATTTCGGAACGCCCGGATATTCAAACTACCGCTGGGTCTCTAGCCCTTATTCCGGTTATCGCAGCTCTTACGGCTCTTACAGTCGCTATAGAAGCCAGACCTATTGTCAGCGCGTGACGGTTGAAGGATGGCATCACGGCCACCGCGAGCTTGTTAGCGTAAAGCAATGCTCTAACCCTTGGGACGGCACTTATATCGTTCAAGGCAGTGAACGCCTTCTGGGCTGCCGCGGATAGTGCATCGCTAATATCCCCCCCCCCAATTCGACGCCTCCGGTTTTTCCGGGGGCGTTTTTTCTGGTCATTAACGAAATGTTTGCGTAACCTTCCCCAAAACTGTGCACAGCAGCATTATCATTCACGCCAAGGGGGTCACATGACAGGCGCAAACACACTTTCTCCAATTCAGGCTTATT
>CALLBH010000190.1 GCA_938001945.1 uncultured Robiginitomaculum sp. | reverse complement strand
TTGAACGCGCCTGTCGCGCTTTTGATCAGCGCGATTGCCGTGATTTGCACACTCTATGCACTGCGCAGCACGGACGCCGAAATTGAACCCAAAAAGCGCGCGCCATTTTACGCCGCGTTCTTAATTGGCTTTGCCGGCCTTCTCGGTATGGTGACAACGGGCGACGCGTTTAACGTCTTCGTCTTCCTCGAAATCTCATCAATTGCGACATATGTTTTGGTGGCCATGGGCGCAAGCCGCGACCGCCGCGCGCTGAATAGCGCCTTTAATTACCTAATTTTGGGGTCTATTGGCGCGACATTTTTTGTGATTGGCGTGGGCTTTCTTTATATGGAAACGGGCACGCTCAATATGGTCGATATGGCGGATAAGCTTGCCGTAATGGGTGATGTCTCGCGCGTTAGCCAAGTCGCTTTTGCCTTTATCGTTGTTGGCCTTGGCCTGAAGCTCGCCATGTTCCCGCTCCATCTGTGGCTGCCTGGCGCATATGCTTATTCCCCAACTGCTATCACCGCATTTCTTGCTGCAACTGCGACCAAAGCTGCGCTCTATTTGCTATTCCGTTTTGTGTTTACCGTCTTTGATCCTAGCCTTGAATTTATCGGCGCGACGCTGACGTGGCTGCTCGCTGTACTGGGCGTGATCGGTATGTTTGTGGCCTCGCTGCAGGCCATATTCCAAACCGATGCGCGCCGCGTTTTGGCGTTTAGCTCGGTGGCCCAAGTCGGCTATATGCTGCTGGGTATCGGCATGGGCACAGCGCTCGGCCTGTCGGCGGGCTATGTGCATTTGATTAATCATGGTATTATTAAAGGCGCGCTGTTCCTTGCGCTCGGCGCGTTCTGGTATCGTTACGGCATTGTCCGCGTCTCTGATTTCAAAGGCCTTGGCAAAATGATGCCGTGGACGATGAGCGCCTTCACAATTGCCGCGCTTGCCCTTATCGGCGTTCCGGGAACTGCTGGCTTTGTATCAAAATTTCAGCTTCTGACGGCTGCCGCCGATAATGGTTGGTGGTGGGCTGTTGGCGCGATTGTCGTGACGTCAATTCTAGCCGTTATATATATGGGCCGCATGCTCGAGGCCGCATGGCTACAACCCGTGCCCGAAGTGAACGGCAAGCCGGTACAAAAACGCGAAGCGCCTTGGCCTATGCTGACGTCCATGTGGATCCTTGCCATTGCAGCAATCATATTCGGCGTCGTGCCAAGCTGGCCTGTTGAACTCGCCAATGGCGCAGCGCAAGTCATGCTCGGAGGCGGGCTATGAGTTACGGTCCCGAAATGGCGCTCTGGCTGCTGCTGATTATTCCGATGCTGGCGGTGGTTCTTATTCCGCTCGCCGGAAAGTCGCCTAATATTCGCGAAGGCATTACCTTCGTTGCGGGTTTTGCTCTGCTGGCCAATGTTATTTATCTTGTGCGTCTTGTCGGTCTTGGCGAACGCCCCGAAATCTTGCTGGTCCCTTTTGAAGGGCCGTTTGAGATTAAGTTGACGCTCGAACCGCTGGGCGCAGTTTTTGCCGCCATCGCCAGCTCGCTCTGGATTGTGAATTCGCTGTTTACCGTCGGCTATATGCGCGGCAATAATGAGAAGAACCAAACACGGTTCTTTACATATGTCGCTGTGGCCATTGCCGCCGCCATGGGCATTGCGGCGTCGGGAAACCTCATTACGCTTTTCGTCTTCTACGAAATTCTAACGCTCTCGACCTTCCCGCTGGTGACGCATAAAGGCGACGCGAATGCGCGGCGCGGCGGACGGATTTATCTGGGCATCTTGATGGCGACATCGCTTGGCCTATTGCTGCCCGCCATTATCGGTACATATTACTTTGCGGGGACAACAGATTTCGCTGTCGGCGGCTTGTTTGATGGCGGCATTAGCCCGGCTGTCGCGAGCGTTCTTCTCGTTCTCTTCGCCTTTGGGATTGGCAAAGCCGCGCTTATGCCGATCCATCCATGGCTGCCCAATGCGATGGTTGCGCCGACGCCAGTTTCTGCGCTGCTTCACGCCGTGGCCGTTGTTAAAGCCGGCGTATTCACCATGCTAAAAGTCGTGGTCTATGTCTTTGGCATTGATCTCGTCGGGCAGACGGGAGCAGGGACATTCCTCGCATGGCTTGCAGCCTTCTCGATTGTCGCCGCGTCAGTCATTGCGCTGCGCAAAGATAACCTCAAAGCACGCCTTGCCTATTCTACGGTCTCGCAGCTCTCCTATATTACGCTCGGCGCAATGCTCGCTGCGCCCGCTGCGATTATGGGCGGCGGACTTCAAATCGTCATGCATGCCTTTGGCAAGATCACGCTCTTCATGTGCGCGGGTGCAATTTATACTGCCGCGCATCGCACCAATATTAGCCAGCTAAATGGCCTTGGCCGCCGTATGCCATGGGTGTTTATCGCGTTCTTAATCGGCAGTGCCTCCATCATCGGTCTGCCTCCGCTCGGCGGCTCATGGCCGAAATTCATGTTGATGGTCGGCGCAGTTGATGCAGGTAAAGCGATCCTGATCGGCGCGTTGATTTTATCCAGCCTGCTGAATGTGGCTTATTTGACGCCTGTCGCGATACGCGGCTTTATGAAACCCGCCGATGACCCCGAAGGTGACTTGAAAATCAAGACGCCAATTTGGGTTATGGTTCCACCGGTTCTAACGGCGGCATGTACATTTATTCTCTTCTTCTTTGCGGGCGATATTATTGATTATCTTCGCCCCATTCTTCCTGCGGGAGGGCTGTAATTATGAGCGACCATCACGACGTAGCCCCCAAAACGATAGAGCAGGACGACGACATTCATCCTGTCTCGAAAAAATTCCTGTGGCTCGCTAATCCCAAAGTGAAGAATAATTTTATCTGGTTCACTGTGGCGGGACTTATCCTTACCGTTATCATTGGATTTTTCTTCCCGACCAAACATCCCGCGCCGTGGGAATTTGGCGTGCTTTACGCGATTAGCTTCGGCGTCATCGGTTTTATCGCTTATTCGATTGTCGTGTTCAGCGCATGGCCGCTGTTTAAATGGCTAAGCCGTCCCGAGGATTATTACGGCGAGTCGGATGATGGAGACCAAGATGTCTGATCTTCTGATGCAAATTAATCCAGGTCTTTTTATTATTGCCGCAGGCATGCTCTGCGCGCTCGTGCCTCTGCATGCCGTGCGCAAGGCCGTTATGATTATCGCGCCGATTGTGGCCGCCTATTTCCTGTTCCAAGGCTATAGCGCAGGCGGAGGCCTTGCAGGCGAGCTTACGATTGCAGGTATTGATCTGACGACATATCGCCTCGACAGGCTCTCGCTCATTTGGGGTTATGTGTTCTGTTTTGCAGGGCTTCTGAACGGTATATTCGCTTTCCACGAAAAAGCCCATATTAGCGACGCCAGCGCGCTTATCTATACAGGCGCAGGCCTTGGCGCGGTTATGGCGGGCGATTTGCTGACGCTCTTCCTGTTCTGGGAATTAACGGCTGTGTCTTCGGTTTTCCTCGTCTGGGCAGGCGGTCCGCGCGCATATGGCGCCGGTTTGCGGTATTTGGGCATGCATGTTCTCTCTGGCGTATTGCTGCTTGCGGGCGCGATTATGTATCAGCGCTATTCGGGAACATTCTTCTTTGATGGTAATGAAATCGGCCTCGGCGTTCCGGGCGGCTGGCTCATGCTCTTGGGTATCGGTATCAAAGCCGGCTTCCCGCTGCTCCATACATGGATTCAAGATGCTTACCCCAAAGCGAGCGTAACGGGCACAGTGGTGCTCGCGACATTCTCGACCAAGATGGCAATCTACGCTCTGGCGCGCGGTTTTGCGGGCGAAGAAATCCTAATTTATATCGGCGCGATCATGACGCTGTTCCCGGTCTTCTTTGCGGTGATCGAAAATGATCTACGCAAGGTTCTGGCTTATAGTCTGAATAACCAGCTCGGCTTTATGGTCTGCGGCATCGGCGTGGGCACGGCAATGGCGATGAACGGCGTGGCGGGGCAGGTGGTTCTGCACGTTATCTTTAAGGCGCTGCTCTTTATGTCTATGGGCGCAGTGCTCCACCGCGTTGGCACAGCCAAAGCCAGCGAGCTTGGCGGACTATTTCGCACCATGCCGTGGACAACGGTTGCGTGCCTCATTGGCGCGGCGTCTATTGCGGCGTTCCCGATGTTTGCCGCCTTTGTGACCAAAGCGATGATTATCGCCGCCGTATTCGAAGAGCATCATTACATCGTCTATCTCTGCCTGCTCTTTGCCTCTGCGGGTGTGATGGAGCATAGCGGCATCAAGGTCCCGTATTTCGCCTTCTTTAGTCATGATAGCGGTAAACGCCCCAAAGAGGCGCCATGGAATATGCTTTTGGCGATGGGACTGGCGAGTGTCTTCTGTATCGTTCTGGCGTGGCCATGGGGCGGATACCAGCTGCTTTATAACCTGATGCCCGACACAGAAGCGGCGGCGAAATATGTCCCTTACACGGTCAATCATGTGATTACGCAATTGCAGCTCTTATTTGCCGCCATGTTTGCCTTTGCGCTGCTCAAGCGTCTGAAGGTCTATCCGCCCGAGCGCCGCGCGCAGATTTTGGACTTTGATTGGGTCTGGCGTCGTCCTGCCGTTACTGTTCTAAAGTGGCTGGATGTCATGGGCGCGCGCGTCGAAGCTTATGGCGGGCTTGCAGTCAAACGCGGCGTAAATGGTGTTCAGCGTAAATTGTTCCAAATCTTTAGCCCTGCCGGCGCCATGAGCGAAGATGCCCCGTCCGGTATCGCCTCAGTCTTAACAGCGGCCATCCTTGCCGCAGCGCTCGCTTTAGTCTACTTCGTAGGATGATATGACAGAGCGCAACACCACACTTGAACTGGCAACAGATATTGTCGCCGCATATGTGGGCAATAATCCATTACCGGCCGAAGAGCTGCCGGCGCTTATTCAATCGACTTATGAAGCGTTGATGATGGCCGAAGATACGCCGCGCCCTGAACCTGAAAAAGCGCCTGTTCCCGCTGTGCCGATTGTAGAGAGCCTAACCGACGATTTCATCATCTGTCTCGAAGATGGTAAACCGTTTAAATCTCTCAAGCGCCATTTGCGGACGAAATTTGATATGACCCCCGAAGCCTATCGTGAAAAATGGGGCTTGCCGCATGGCTATCCAATGGTCGCGCCGAACTATGCCAAAGAGCGTTCCAAGCTCGCGAAGAAAATGGGGCTCGGGAAATCTGAGAGCTAGGTATATTGCCGAAATCAAATTCCGAATCGGCTCCGTAACAAAAAACACCACATTTATGCGCATTTTGAGTCCCGATGATTCGCGGCGCGCTTGCGCGATTCAAATGGTTAATGCTTATTAACCCTATTAGAGCCGGAGGGGAATTCGGGGTCTATGGGGAGATTGCCATGTTACAAGCCAGCGCCGCGCGCCATCAAATCGTATTGCCAGAACAGCGCGAGCTTTATGATTATTGGCGTAGTAAATGCGTAGAGGGCCAGATCCCGACGCGCGAGGATATCAACCCTGCGGAGATTGCACAGTTCTTGCCAACGCTTAGCCTCGTTCAGCCCATAGGTGAGGGCGATGATCGCCGTTATCAATATCGCCTTGCGGGCACAAAATTCTGGGATGTCTATCAACGCGAAATTACAGGTGACTTTATAGATAATCTCCCGGAAGGAAGTCGCCGTGATTACTGGGCGCGGGTACTTGGCCGCGTTATTGAACGCGGCCGCCCAAGCGCAGGCGTGCAGCGTATGGCCGTATCGGGCCGCACCCATATGGCGCAGTTTTGGGTGCGCTTGCCACTGGCCTCTGATGGGGTCAATGTCGACATGATCCTTGGTTTTGACAAATTCGTAAAACTGTCTGAAACGTCATTAGCGCCTGTGGAAAACACCAAGATTTACGCATAATTTCAATAGCTTATCATGTGGGTAAACCTGTGAATAACAACTCCCCTAAAGGTAGAGTGAAAATAAAAATAGGAAAATAATGGCTATTATATACTTGACAAAGCAGACCTAAAACCCCATATTTAGAGGGTAATAAGGACTGACTGCCATGAATTTCGACATCACAAACGCTATTTTCACCGATAAAGAAGCCGCCCGCCTTCACCTCGAAGGAACGCGCTGGCCAGAGGGCGCTGTATGCCCTCATTGCGGTTCATTTAACGTCAAAGAATTGACAGGTAAGTCACACCGCGCAGGATTGCGCCAGTGCAACGAAAAAGAGTGCCGTAAACAGTTCACCGTAACAGTCGGAACCGTCTTTGAGCGCTCTAAAGTGCCTTTAAACAAGTGGCTTCTCGCTACTCACCTAATGACTTCATCAAAGAAGGGCATGAGCGCCCATCAAATCCACCGTATGCTAGGCGTAACGTATAAAACCGCATGGTTTATGTGTCACCGAATCCGTGAAGCTATGGTCAACGACAACCCACCCCCATTAGGCGGCAAGGATAAGGCCGTAGAAGCCGATGAAACCTATTACGGCAACAAAGTAAGCCTCAAAAAGAAACGCGCTGCAAAGCTCGCTGGCACTGGTAAAGGCACAAAAGGCGGCTTCGGCGGCGTGTCTAATAAGTATATCGTCGTATCTCTTGTCGAGCGCGGCGGTGATGTTCGTTCATTCCACGTAGACAAGGCCAATAAGACCAGCATCCGCGAAATTCTAGTTCGTAACGTAGATCGTAAGTCTAATCTTATGACCGACGAAAGCCGCTTATACGCTGGCTCTGGCGAAGAATTTAACCGTCACCAGAAAGTCCACCATGCGGCGGGCGAATATGTCCGCGATAATGTCTACACAAACACGCTAGAAGGCTATTACAGCATCTTTAAGCGCGGCATGATTGGCACATACCAACATTGCTCTGAAACGCATCTACAGCGCTATGTGAGCGAGTTTGACTTCCGCTACAATGGACGCAAGCTAAACGACAATGAGCGCCGTGACGCCGCTCTAAGAGGTATTGAAGGCAAACGCCTCACATATCGGCGGGTTGCTAAAGCAGCGTAAGGTCAATCCTTACTGCAATACCAAAGTATATACATTGAAAGCATCGAATCGCGTTAAGTTAGCCCTCTAACTATGGAGACTAATTATGGATGGAACGAGCATATTCGGCGCTATGCAGGCCCTTCAATTCGGAGCGCAAACGGTGAACGGCCTGCTGGCGCTCAAAGTTAGTTCTGAGGTCCAAACCAAAGCTATTGAACTCAACTCCCAAATCATTGCCGCCCAAGGCCATATTATGGCTATTCAAAGCGACTATGCGGCGACTATTGAGGAGGTAAAGCTTCTTAAAGAAGAAATTGCTCGCATGAAAAGCATAGGTGGCGAGAGAGAAAAATACATATTGCACCAAGTGGAGCGTGGCGCGTTCGCCTATATCCTTAAACCATCTGTGGACAGTTCCGAACCCGCACATTGGCTTTGCGTACAGTGCTTCGATAACGGCCATAAAAAAATCCTCTCTGCAAATAAGCGTGTTACTGGAGGCAGAGAAGTTGAGCACCAGTGCCCTCACTGTAAGAATAGCATCACAGTCCATCATCGAAGACGTATACAACGCCTCACAGAAGATGAGCTAAAAATACAAATTGATAATATTGAGGGTAGGCGCGTAGATTAGCCTTTTTCGACCTTCTTCGCCACCCTACGGTTCTCTGTGTTACCTATCGGCTTATTCTCTTTAGGCGGGCTAGAAAGCATCCGCTTAAGTGTTTCTTGAAAGTCTGGAGTCTTATTTGTCATGTCAAAAACCTATCCAGCAAATCCGGGCAAAACAACCCCCTGCAAAATTGACGACGAAGTTTCCGCTGCAATAGGCAGGATAATCAGATCGTTTGCGGAGCTAGACAACTGCCTAACTTTATATCTAAGCCTTCTCATAAACCTCGAAGAAAGCCCCACGACGATACTCCTAGGCCGAATGAATATCACAGGCAAAATACAAAAAGCAGGCTATCTTGCGAGCCTATCAAAAGGCACAATAAAAACCACTCATAAACAGCTTTTCGACGCTCGCTTTAGAGCTTTTCTCAAATGCCGTAATGTTTTGGCTCATGGTAGCCTGTTAGGAAAAACAGATGAAGGTAATTTTGCCTTCTTGATAAACGAAACCATAGAAACCGACAGTGAGAACGCCCGATTTGTCGTAGTCGCATATTCCAAAGAAACCATACTGCAAACCGCAGATAACATGGAAATCTACATGGAAGACCTAATTAAAGAGCTTGCGCTTCAGCCATTGCTAGATACACGCGCTCAACTACCCCTTCTGGCTCATCCGAAGGGTCGGTTCCTACAGCGAAAACAGAAAAAGCCTGAACCCCAGCCTCAATCATAGCCTCAGTAACGATAATTTCCTGTTTGTTTTCAATGGCTTGCTTAGACACGATATTTGCTTTCTTAAGTATATAATAGCCAAAATAATCCTTTTTTCTAAAATCTGCTGTATAGTGCCTCAAAATAAGAGGTGAATATGCAAACCATAAAAATAAGAAATAGTGATCTACTGCGGGCGCGATTGGTAGTGGCGGTTGTGGCGCTGGAATTTTGTGTTCCAGACATGCCGCTCCATTATAAGCGCGGAGGCAATTCGCGTTTAACATTTGCGCGTCAAATCGCGATGTATTTGACCCATACCGTCTATCAACTCAATTATGCCCGCGTCGCGCGGACCTATAAGCGTGACCCGTCAACTGTGGGGCATGCGTGTCGATTGATCGAGGATTGCCGCGATGATCCGATGCTGGATGAACAGCTCTCTAAATTGGAGACTTTGCTGGATATGGCGCCGATACCCGCGCCGGAAATGGATGAGATAGACGGAGCGAAACGATGAGCGAGGCCTTTATTTTACGCGCCATGATGAAGTCTAGCGCAGTGATCGTTAAAGACGGCGCGATGGGAACGCAGAGTTACTCTGCCTATCCGCGCGGTGACAAACGCAAGCGTCCTGTCTGTTTTGTTCCCGCTGATATATTGCAGCGCTTTGTGGCGGACGGGCTGTGCGTGGAAACCAAGCGAGGCTTTGAAGTCGTGGAAAGCGCCGTGAAACGCGCAAGAGGAGGGCACAGCGCGCAGCACCGCGATATGGCTCCGGAGGTGATGACAGATGAACATGGCCGCTTTCGGGTCGCACAGATTAACCGCCGCACGCGCGCGCCTCTAGAGCGGCTGATGCGGCGTAAGACAAGCACTGGCGACGGTATACTGAGCAGCGCAGAGATTGAGGCCGGTTACCGCCTTGCGCGCGACTATGAACGCTCAACGCTGTCTGTGTCGGTGACCCAAAAATATGACAATATTGGCGGCAGTAGCGGTCATGCGCGCGGGCCTGAAGATGCAAGTCTTGCCGCGATTGATGCACGCGCGAGATATTTAGATGCCCTGGAGATATTGGGCCCGGGGCTGGACCGCGTTGTTTCGGGCATATGCTGCAAACAAAAAGATATGATGCATATTGAACGCGATGAAGGCTTTGCCCGCGATACGGGGCTTTCCGTTTTGAAATTAGGCCTTCAGCGCCTTGCGCAGCATTATGGAACAATTGCGGGAGTTAGCCCCGCTCGGCGCTAAGCCAGTATCTTAGGAAGCGTCAGCCGCATGGTTGTCCCGCGATCGGCGGTGTCGATAGAGGATATATGCCCATCCATCGCCTCGGCCATACGTTTGACAATAGATAGGCCAATGCCACTTCCTTCGACTTCATCTCTGGGCTTAAGGCGAGAAAAGACCTGAAAAACATAGTCTTTATATTTTTCTGGAATGCCGGGGCCATCATCTTTGATGTCAAATATATGGTGTGAGTGACTGGCTTGGTAGGAAATTTCTACTTGGCCATCCTCGTGGTCATGATGCTTTACGGCGTTAGATATGAGATTGAAAAAAATCTGCCGCATGGTCGAACTGGGCCCTCGCAGGGTGGGAAGGGCGTTAGATATTTTGATGTCAAATCCGTCGGGCAGGGTAAGCCATGTGCTGACTTCATGAATTAGGTCCGCGATATTAAGCTCTTCAATCTTTTCCTCAGTTTTTCCAATTTTGGAAAATGCGAGCATATCGCTGAGTAGCGTATCTAAACGTTGCACGCGATTTTTCAGAAGCGTGAACTTCTTTTCTAAATTTGGGTCTTTGTTCTGGTCTGTATCCTCTTCGATCCATTTCACAAGGTCTCCCATACCGCGAATTGGCGCGCGAAGGTCGTGTGACGCGATATATGTAAAATGCTCAAGTTCGGCATTTTGCGCAGAGAGTCGTTTTTCAAACTCAACGCGCTCATCAACGAAGCGCACAATCGTTTGATGCGCGGGAAAAAAGATCAATAGGGCTTCTAGGGCAATAACAAGGAGCGCCAAAATAAGAAAGAAATCGGCTATATTTTCAATGCGTCTGACTTGATTAAGCGCATAGGCCTCATAACGTTGAACCGCAATGTCCAGACGGTCTAATTTATTATCGATATTGTTATCTATGAAGGCCCGTAATGCTGGATCACTTGGAGAGATGAACTCCTGACTGGCGAAGGTTTGGGCTTGAGTCGTAAATGACATGATGTCTGTATTTAGGGACGCAAATTCAGCTTTTATAGCGCGCCCTTCCGGCGTGTCGTCCAATTTGGCTTCAATATTTTCAGCGTAAAATTTAAAGAGTTGGGCTTGGGAAACTCTCATGTCATCTGCTGCGCTTGACAGGCGCGCGCGATAATCCGCGGCATTTGCCGGGCGCGTTGTGAGATAAGAGCTTAGCAGCAAAATACGTTGGCTATACATGCGCTGTCGGCCGCTCGTATTAATTACCTCGGCGCTTAGTCGAAGGTCGTCCAGAACAAATCGGGGGGCAACATTGGACGCGATAAGCGACATGATCACAAAAACGATCGCAAAGGCGTATCTGACCCAAAGTTTCTTGGGGTTTTGACCAATTAAAATATCAGATATTTTTGGGAGTAAAGCCAAGGGCTTAAGCGACGAGCATCCATTTACGCTCTAGACCCAAAATGGCTTCACGCAGACTCTCTAGCAAATCTGACTTTAGCAAATAGCCTGAAATATTATGCTTGTGCGCGTCGATAATGTCGTCATCCGTATCGGATGTTGTCAGCACAAACACACTCGTTTTGGGAATCTCGGCCTGACTGTAATAGGCGTCAAGGAACTCAAGACCGTTCATGCGCGGCATGTTTAGATCCAAAAGAATTACAAATTCGCTTTTAGACCCTTCATCATCCGCCGCAGCGGTAATAATCTCCATAGCCTCTGCGCCGTCAATGGCGCGTTTGACGGGGTTTACAATACCAATGTCTTTAAATGCCCGCTCAATACTCATCATATCAACATCGTCATCTTCGACGACTAAAAATGTAATTGGATTCATTATGTATTTTGCCCCGTTAACTCAAATGTGCGATCTTTAAGTAGCCGTGCAAGACGCCGTTGTGACTCTCGAAACGTTTTCGCGCGCATCGATACAAGCTTAAGCGATCGCGTGATTGCATCGCGGTCATAATGTGCAGATGCGTCAACCTCACCAGAGGCCAATTGGTTGATCGCAAATGTGAAAATTTTCATGAAATAGGCTGAGGCTTCTTTGCCTTTATCGGTTGTTTTCAGCAAGCGGCTGCGGCCATCATTAAAGTTTTCAAAGGACACAACATACCCATTACCAATAAGTTTAACCAAAGAACGAGTCACTGTGGCAGGGTCTTGGCGAAGGTGATCGGATATGTCTGACGCGCTTTTGTCTGGGCCGAGTTCTGCAATAGAATTTAGGACCCGTACTTCACGGATCTTAAGATCATAGCGGCTGTTAAATTCAGGGAGGATTGAACGCTTAACAAAATCATTATAGTCGCCCGAAATCCATTCCGCGTAGGACAGATATTTCATGTCTTCTAAATCTATCAATTCCATAACTTACTTCCCAACTGCGCCCCATTAGGCAATCTTTCTCGATGAATCGTGCTTCCCGGCACACTGAACAGCGATGAGCAGACGGTAAATCGTATGCGTATACGAGATACGTCACGCATCGTTGAAATTACTTGTAGTGTATGACTAAAGTGATAACTTTACAATCTGAAAGTTAGTATTGCCGCGGATTTAACCTGTTAGGCGAATTTTACACGCTGGCCGCGCGTTTGGCATCCGCGTGAATGCGCTCAACCATAGCGCCCAAACCATTGGCGCGCTGGGCGGAGAGATGTTCGGATAGGCCCAGGGCGTCAAATATTGGGCGGGCTGGCGTTGCCACAATGTCATCTGCGCTTTGGCCCGAGTAAATTTCAATCGCGATCGCAATCAAGCCTTTGACAATAAAGGCATCACTATCGCCGCGATAAGTCATAATGGCGGGGTTTGCGGCGCCGCTTTCACTGACCAACCAGACTTGGCTGGCGCAGCCTTTAACTTTGGTCGCCTCATTGCGCTCGCTATCGTTAAGCGGGGCAAGGGCCTTACCCATCTCAATCACATGCATATAGCGCTCTTCCCAATCATCGAGAAAGGCGAAGTCTTCTATTAGCTCTTGAATGTGCGGCGCAAAATTACTCATGCTGCGCAGATGGCCCGCGCAGCCGATAATTTCAAGGGATGTCTGGGGTTAATAGCCGCTTTTTGTGAGACACTCAGAAATATCTTTAAGTTCGTGCTCGGCCACGCAAAAGGCATCTTCGAATTTGTAATGGCCAGCGGCCAGACATTGCTCGGTATGAAGGCGTGCCCAATTCAAACATTGGTTCAAATTGATGTCTGTTGTGTAATTGGCAATCCATGTGGAGCTGTTTTTACCCGAAGAGCCGAGAACCTCTAATGCGCCGAGGGTCAAAGATCTGGTGGCGTTAGGGCTGATTTGCGCGCCGCTGCTATAGCTTACGGGCTTGGATGTTTTCCCATAGGCTTGCCAGAAGGCTGCGCTGCGCGCCGCGCCATCAAAATCAGAGGATGTTACGGATCCTGCTGCAGCAATTGCGCGCTGGGATGTATCCGGCAGGCTAACGGCATAGGTCTGCGCGGCTTTAAATTTTGCGATGCGCGCTTTGCGGTCACCCGACCGCATCTTCTTCCACTTAGGGTCATTTTGTAACTCATAGGATTGAGCTTTGACGGCGGCGGCCGCGCTATCGAATGCGGATTTGTCATCTTGCCACGCGGCCATCACGTCACTGGCTGCATCATAAGAGCCATTAAAGGTTAGGACGTAATTCGGGTCGGAATATAATTTATAAACAACCGTGTCCGCGCCTTCATTGGTGGCGCGTTCAATAACGCTATCTGCGAAAGATGGATTCTGCGCTGCGATTAATCCGCCATAGCTTAGTAGCCCAGCGCCGAGACGCGGCGTAAAGACACCTGCTAAATTGTCCAAATGGCCATCAAGGTCTTCGCGCGTTTGAATAGGGGTGTAGGATGCGCGGCTAACATTCTGCATCGTGGAGCCATGATATGAGGCATCGCGCACCAGCACTTCGGTCAAGCGCTCATCAATGCTGCGCTGCGGCGGCGTATAAACGGTGACAACAGGAGCCGGAGGCGGCGTATAAACCACAGGCTCTGGTGGCGGTGTATAGACGACGGGTTCTGGCGCGGGCGGCGGCGGCGGGGCAGGCGTTGCGCAAGCCGTAATCATTAAAGCGGTTGTTCCTAGCGTTGCTAATGCAATCAGGTTTTTCATATTATCTCCCGAGGCCCCCGCCTGTGATGTGATTCGTAGCCTATAATAGCGCGAAAGCAAGCGCTGCGCCCTCGCTTAACAGGTGAAAACTGTGGCCATCGTTAACAGTTTGGCATTAATAGTTAAGATATACGGTTAACAAATGCTAAATGGTGAAATATGTCCACGCTCTCAATCATAGATAAATTCGCAGGACGCCGCGTTAGGCTCGCCAGCATCATTTGGATTGCTGCGATTTGCGCGGCTGCGCTCGCTACATTTTTTGCGCTGCAATTAGATAATGTGTGGCCATTTGCTGCCGCCGCGATGGTTCCGGGATTGGTCGGGCTTATCTTATCTCCGGTCATGGATCGTGAATGGGCGCAGGTTACGGTCTTGTTCTCTTGGATTGCCTTAGCTGTAATCGCTGTTCTGGCGCTGGCTTTTTTGCCCATGGCCATATTATTTTTGTGTGCTCCGGCGATTGCCTCATTGTTCCAGCGTGAGCGGGTCATAGAGGCAATGGTTCTGTCCGCGCTGGCGGCGGGAGCGAGTTATTACGCGATCTATTTTGGGCTCGTGCCAGACTTTGGAATGGACGAAGTTGCCTCTAAATGGAGCATGATCACCGCGCCCGTGGCGACGATTATCTTTATGATCTCTGCGCTTTTTGCAGTATCCTACTCACGCCGGGATATGTTCTTGATCGCGTCTGAGACGGCAGAGCAAAAATTCTCCGAGGCTGAAGCGCGCCGTGATATTGATCTTTTGGAGATTTATCCCGGATCAGCCTTTCGCGTGAACACAGTCCAGAATATCATGCACGCCTCAGAGCAGGCAAAATCGAGTTATCTCTACACAGAAGAGACTGTTCGGGGTCGAGATTTAGGCACGGTGCTTGATTTAACACCCGCGGACAGCGACGCCGTGAAATACGCCATTGCGCGCGCAGAGCGCGATAATGAAAATCAACGCGTCATTTGCCAAATCCCGGCGGGTCCAAATGGCCTAAATAAAGACCGCGCGGTTCAATTTGACTTTGCGCCAGCCCAAGGCGGCGGAGCTTATGTTTACTTGCGTGACGTGACGGGCGCGATGGATGAGGTCGAGCGCCTTCGCGCGCTATCGTTGGATGCTGATGCCGATGCGCGTGATAAAGATCTCTTTTTTGCTGGCGTAAGCCACGAGCTGCGCACGCCGCTTAATGCTATTATTGGATTTTCAGACATGATGCGCTCGCGCCTCTTTGGGCCGCTTCCGGGTAAGTATAGCGAATATGCGGACCTTATTCATGATAGCGGGCAGCATATGCTTGATCTCTTGGGTGACGTTTTGGACATGTCAAAGATTGATGCCGGCAAATATACGCTAAATTATGACCGCTTTGATTTGGCAGATGTCGTGCGCAGCACAATCAAAATGGTGCGCCCGCAAGCTGATAATGCTGAGGTGATCATAGAGCCGGAAATTCACGATCCCGCTGGATTGCTTATTGATGCAGACCGCCGCGCTGTCCGTCAGATTTTGCTGAACCTCTTATCTAATGCGATCAAGTTTTCGGATAAGGGTGAGCGGATAACGGTCAAGGTCAGCGCCAATGAAGAGGCCGCAACATTACGCGTTATCGATAATGGCCGCGGTATGAGCGCGCAAGAGCTAACGCAAGTTGGCAAGCCTTATGCGCAAGCGGGGTCTGCGCGCATGGTCAATAATCGCGGCACGGGGTTAGGGCTAAGCTTGGTTAAATCTCTCACTGAGATGCATGACGGTGAATTTGATTTGGATAGCACAGTTGAAAAAGGCACGACGGCGATCATCGTGCTGCCGCGCGAACGCGCCAGCACGTAAGATTAGTGGTGACGGTTTGCTGAGCTTGGAACGGCTGTGGCAAGGCCAAGAACGAGCAGCGCCGCGGCGATCAAAAGCCATAGAGATTTAGTTTTCAACGCTTCGCTAAACCACTGCGCTGTGCTTTGTGTATTGGCATGTCCTGAAAATGCGCGCTGCGTGCCATTACGGAAATTACGCGCTTTGGAGCGAACATTTGCTGTAAAGTAATCCCAGCTAAATTCACCAGCTTTAGCCGTATTCACGCGGGACGTCGTGACAATTGCTGGCGTGCTGACCGCGGCGCGGCCACGTAATTTCATTACTGGCGCAGCAGCCTTTGGCGCGGCTTGCTGTATCGTTTGCTTCGGTAAAACTTGCGCGACGCTAACGGGCTTGACCTCTCGCAGCACAGGCGCGGGTGTCGGCTGGGCCGGAGATGATTTCGTCATCCATGATGGGCGCTTAAATTCAGGCATGTTGAACTCAGGCATGTTGAATTCAGGCATGCTAAATTTCGGCAGAATAAATCCAAATGAGCGATCTGATTTTGGCGCCGCAACTGTTGGCATTTGAATGCCGCCCGCTTGGACAGAAAGGACGCGGCGGCTATTCCAGCGTGTGACAGAACCGGAGAGCTGCTGCCAGTGAGCAGGGCGCACAAGTTTATCCGCCATAGATGTAAACCGAACGCCCGGCGCAGCTGTGAACGCGATCACGTTCTGACCTGCAGGTGTTGTATAAATTGCAGCGAGGCCGCCCATCTGAACACGCTGCTGGCTAGAATTGGCGGCCAAAGCAAAGGCGGCGCTCTCATTGACGCCGGCCACTAAGACAGGCTTCATTTCACCAGAGAGCGGGATCGTGGACCGCACAAGACCGTCTTTGAAAGCCTGCGGCGCGCCGAGTGTAAGGGCTTTTGACAAGTCACGGCTTGGAACAATCGCCACAATATTTTTGCGCGCAGTTATATCATGTGCTGCGGTGGCAAAGCTGGCATTGCTCATGGCTTGGCCACTATTTTTAGAGCTCATCGCTAAGACGCGTAGAGCGCTTGCGCGGTCCTCAGTTCCTGCGCGCGGCAATACGATATGTGTGTCACGGCCGAAGTTGGCTGCAAAGACGCCGCCGCTTGAGGCATATGAAGACAGAGCCTGCTCGCTAGAGGCGACGCCGAGCTTAAGGCGGCTTTTCTCGCCAAGTCCTACTCCGGGCGCGTCCATCCAATCTGTGCAGCCTTGGGTTTTCGCTTCAAGGATCGGCGTAATTACCATCTCATTTTCACCGGCGCGAAGCGTTCCTGCCGGGATGGCAAAGGATACTTTTTTGCGCGCTTTGTTGAGCTGCGTTGTGCCAAGGGCGCGGCCATTCAGCGTGACATTCATGACGCTTTCATTGGCAACGGATCCATTGCGGTTAATATCCAGCAGTAATTCGCCTTCACCTTGATGCGTGTCTGATGTCGCAAAGGTGAGCGTCACTGGATTTGGACGATACACAAAATCAAACTCGACTTGGCCAATATCATAAAGCTTTGTGCTTGAACCAGGCTTTAGATGAATTGGAGAGAGCGGAATTTGCATTTGCATTTCACCGAGCGAAACAAATGTGCGGCGCACGGCGGGTACATGGTTGCGCGCAAAAGCTTGGCTTAATTCTAGAACTTCGTCTTCAGTATCGCCTGTAATGACAAGCTTCATTGGACGATCTTCGGTGAGACCCAAAACAGGACCTGACGCAGACATAATTCTGGGCGCGTCCAGATTGTAACGGGCAAGATCACTGCGCGTGCCAACATAAATTGAGAAAGGCGTATTTGCGGGTTTTAAAGAAATGCGCGGAATGTCACCAACGCGCAGGCCAATCGCTTGAGCCGACAGGGCTTCAAAAGCTGTCTTTTGGTTGCCGCGGGCGATAATAGAAACTTTTTTGGGAGCAGTTAGCGCGCTTCCTAATTTTGGCTCGACTTCGTTGAGGCGATAGGGACGGGAGCGGTCACGACTTTTCATAATGATTTTGGAGCGAGACATATCGACCGTCCAGCTACCATGGTTTGGCAGGAGACAATCCTGACCTGACGGGGTCTTATATGTGATCTTAAGCTCATTTCCCGTAGAGCGCAGGCGTAATGTCTCGAGTTTAATTTCGGCGTCAAATCGGTAGCCATTGCTGCGCACAGGGATGGGTTTGCCATTATTTAGGCTGATCATTAACGGCGTAGAGCTGCTCACCCCTTTTTGAGGTGTCGCAGAGAGTTTCAAAACAAGGCCGTCCGCGTAATTTCCGCCTGGAACGTCAAAGCGAACGGTCGTGAACGGGCGGCGCCAATCTAAGACTTGTTCATCAAATCCGCTAAGCTCAGCTAAATCGACGCTGGCTGTATAGACCTTGGCGCGATTGCTCTCTCCTGGAACAACGGCGGCGTTCACCGCGAGGGACGTTGTAAGGCATAATACCATAAATGCAGTGAGCATCATGATAGATTTGCCGATAATAGCGCTTGCAGTGTTATAATTTTGAGACATTTTACGGGGGCCTATGATTAACATAGTCTTCACAGAGCAATTTAAGTGCCAAACGGGAGCGCAGCTGTGCCAATTCGCGTAAAAACACATATTTTTGTTGGAGCGCTGCTGCGCCAAGCCCAAATCAGCGGTGCATTTGCCTATGTCGTCAGCAAAGGTGACCCCGATGCGGGCAGCGTGGTGCTTCGGGTTGCGGATCTATCGGGCGGGAACCGATTATACCGTCCCGTAACAGCCATGGACGGCGATCGCCTCTGGATGGAGAGCGAAAAAATGGATGATATGACGGCTCATACAGAAATCGGAAAGCTGCTGAGCTATGACGCCGATCTGTGGGTCATTGAAATTGAGGATCGCGCAGGGCGTCATTTCCTGACGGAGCCAGTTCAGGCGCAATCCTCTAAAGTTTAAAGCTTACTTCGCCAGAATATCATCAATGCGGCGCTGGGCGATGGGGTGGTAACCTGCTTTGGCCTTAGCAAAGATGCGGCCGGCCATATCGGCCTGTCCATTATCTTT
>CALLBH010000189.1 GCA_938001945.1 uncultured Robiginitomaculum sp. | reverse complement strand
TACGGCTATTCTTCTGACAATCGCCTTCGGCCTAATCAATATATTTGGGGCCAAAGAAACGACCCTATTGCAACGCATACTCGTGACAACTTTGGTTGCGATACTCATTGCCTTTTGCGTATTTGGGTTACGCGAGACAGGCTTTGTTGATATTTTCAAAGAAATCGAAGGCCATGGCGAATTCTTCAAAACGGGCCTCGTCGGATTTGTCTCCACGATTGGCTTGGTCTTCGTCTCATATGCGGGCCTAACGAAGGTCGCCAGCGTCGCCGAAGAAGTTCAGAATCCAGATCGCAATATCCCGCTGGGCATGACCTTGTCGCTTATTACTGCGACCGTGATTTACACGCTCGGTACACTAATCCTTATTCGCGTTCTGGAGCCACAAGCGCTTTACGACAGCCTTACGCCAATTGCGGATGCAGGCGAGCAGTTCTTGGGTTGGGTTCCGCTTGATCTTGGCGTGATCCTGATTGTGGTCGCCGCCATTGCTGCCTTTGCCTCGACAGGTAATGCAGGCATTATGTCCGCCTCGCGTTACCCTTATGCCATGGCCAAAGATAACCTTGTTCCAGCGCAGCTCTCCAAAGTCGGAAAATTTGGCACACCGACCATCGCGATCATTGTGACGGTTATCGCCATGATTGCCGTGCTTGTCCTATTTGACGTGGCCAGCGTCGCGAAACTCGCCAGTGCCTTTCAACTCTTGCTATTCGGCCTTGTCTGCGTTGCCGTGATTGTTATGCGCGAAGCCCGTATCTCTACATACAAGCCGGGCTTTAAAGCGCCGTTCTATCCGTGGCTCCAAATCGTCGGCATCTTGATTTCCTTCTGGTTGATTATCGAAATGGGCATCCTTGCCATTGCCTTTACAGGTATGGTCACAATTGGCTGCGTGCTTTGGTATTATTTCTATGCCTCCGGACGCACAGAGCGCCGCGGCGCGATATATCACATTCACGCGCGCCTAGGGCAGCAACGCTATGAAGGTCTTGAGCGTGAATTGATGACCATCATCCATGATCGCACCCAAGCTGAGAACTTATCTTATGAAGGTCTTGTAGCGCGGTCCGTCATGATGGACTTCCGCTATGGTATTTATGACCTCGCCCATGTTGGTGAAATTCTCACAGAGCAAGCCGTAACCCGATTTGAAGTTGAGCCGAATATCATCTCGGATATGCTACAAAGCGAGCAGCTCTTCTTCCACCCGATCAGTCCGGGCGTGAACATTGCCTATCAAACCCACGCCGACATCACAGAGCCAGAACTCTTCGTGCTGCGCTTTGGCCCGCAAGCCAAAGTCACAATCGAGCGCGCGGGACAGGCCCATACTTTGATGTTCCTGATCGTGCCGCCAAAGCCTGTCGGGCTTGATCTTCGCCTTGCAGGTCATTTGGCCGAAGTCGTTCAAAGCGAACATTTTGAGACGCGCTGGCTTGACGCCGACTCGGAGCGCGAGATGAATGAAATTCTGATGCGTGATGATCACTTCTTGCATGGCCCTGTCAAAGACTTCCCCGCCCTGTATTCACAGGCTGGCACAAAGATCGCCGACATTACCTTGCCCGCATCATGCTTGATTGCGATGATTGAGCGCGGCGGAGACATTATCGTCGCTACGCCGGACATTGTCCTAAGCGAAACAGATGAAGTGGCCATCATTGGCGAGCCTGATGATCTAGACAATTTGCGCTGCGCGCCAAACGCGTCAAAAGAGAGCTAAAATGTCCGCAGAGCTTATCTTCTCAACATTGCTATCGCCGATTGTCCTGTTCTTTGTGTTAGGCCTCGGCGCAGCATTAATGCGCTCGCAAATGACGGTTCCGCAATCCTTCGCCAAAGGCCTCGCCATATATTTGATGATGGCGATCGGCCTTAAAGGCGGCGTAGAAATGTCAAAGACCGCGTTGACGCCGGAGATATTTGGCATCGCCGCGATCGCGCTTATCTTATCTTTGGGCATGCCGTTTCTCGCCTATATGATGCTGCGCGTGACCAGTAAAATGAGCCGTATCGACGCCGCGGCGACGGCGGGGCATTACGGCTCCATCTCTATCGTGACATTCGTGGCCGCCACCCAGGCCCTAGAGCTCGCGGGTATTGTGACCTCCGGTTACATGGTCGCTATGGCCGCCTTAATGGAAGTTCCGGCAATTATGTCAGCGCTGATTTTAGCGCGGCGCGGCATGAAGAAAAGCGGCGAAGTTGCAGGCTCTGAAAAAGGCGAGCTGTTTCGAGAAGTCTTCCTCAATGCCTCAGTCGTCGTTCTTGTCGGCGCGCTCGCAATTGGGTGGATTACCGGAGAAGCGGGCATGTCTAAAATCTCGCCCTTCTTTGTCACTCCATTCCAAGGCGTGCTATGCTTATTCCTCTTGGATATGGGTCTGAACGCAGGGCGCGGTTTGCGCCAAGGATGGCGTCAACTGGATATTGGCGCGCTGAGTTTCGGCATCACCATGCCGTTGATCGGCGCAGCGCTAACGACCGCCATTTGCTACGCAATGGGGCTGTCTGTTGGCGACGCCGCGCTGCTGATTACGCTCGCGGCCTCTGCCTCATATATCGCCGTTCCCGCCGCTATGCGTTTGGCCTTGCCCAAAGCGCAGCCGTCAATCTATTTGACGCTATCGCTCGGCGTGACATTTCCATTTAACCTGACACTCGGCATTCCATTATATATTATGCTCGCGCAATGGGCCGGAGGATAGACCGCCATGTTTACAAAAAAACGCCTCGAACTCATTATCGAAAAACCCGCCATGAAACGCGCCTGCCGCGTTCTCGAAGACGCCGGCGTTAAAGGCTACACCATCTTCCCCGCCATGGGCGGATATGGTAATTCCATGCGCTGGCAACGCGGCACAGACCTCTCCGCCAGCCGCGATATGGTCATGTTCATATGCGTCTTTGACGCCGACATCATCACCAAAGTCTCCGCAGAGCTCGAGAACCTCTTCGGCTCCCATATCGGCGTGCTAAGTCTGTCCGATGTCGCAGTTTTGCGCGATGATAAATTTTAGGCGAATAGGGCCAGCATCCCCTAAACGGGCCGTTTCATAAAGCCGCCTATTCAGACCCAATCGGACTGCCCGGCGGAAGCTGTTTCGCAGGCGTCGTCGGCGCGGCCGCTGTCAGCGGGCGATCGAGGAAAGATTTAATCTGCCCCGCAATCCAAGCACTATCGCGGTCACCGCTCGCTCTTAGGCTTGCGGCATAGTCACTTAGCTCGCGGTGGACGCTCATTTTGATAATCGGACTGACATCACTACCCGCTAAATCTATGAGAGCATAAGCATATCGCGCGCGTACAGTGCGCGAAATATCCGCTGTGCGTCCTGATAATTTGGGCTTAAGCACGGCGCGGCGCGTTTGCGCCAAGACATCATCAAGTGACAGATTGGCGCTATTGCGGCGATTAAACTCAACCAGCCGCGCGGCGCGCTGGGGATGCAGCAATACATCAAATGTTAGATCCGCCGCTGTTTCCGCCGCCGCCAATGTATCAAAGGCGGGATAGGCTGTTTTGCGAAAAAGTTCACGGTCATTATCGGCAAAACTCCACGACCCGAGACGCGGCGTAAGGCGCGCAAAAACCTCATCAGATATATCCAAAGCCCCAGGATCAAGCGTCAAGAGAACGGCGTCCAGCGCCGCTTGCTGTCGCGCGGGCGCGACAACGATACCCGGCCCGGCATCTTCGCCATAAGTAAAGGATACGCCGCCAATCAGCTTTGCTGTCGCGGCGGTTTGAAAACGGTGATATAAATAGATTGGAACAATCGCGGCATTTAAATCAGACTGCAAACGCCCCTGCGGGAGGTTATCCGGTCCAAAGCGTTCCAAGGCATAAGCCCGCACCGCCATCACATTCTTCAGGCTTTTAACAGGGTCATCGCCATTGTCCCACACGCTCGCATCCGGGTGACCCGTGCCAACGCCGCGCCCGTCCAGATCGCCGACAAATGTAATGCTCTTTGCCGCGGCGTCATCGAGCAATGCATCGCGCTCTTGGTCTGAATTTTCACCATAGAGCCATGTCGCAGAGACTTTGTCCCACGCCCCAATGCCAACGCCGTAAGCATTTGAAACATCCAGCCGCCCGTCAATGAGGCGAACATCGGGGGCGGGGTAATCCATCACCGTTGACTTATCATCCGAGCTGCCCGCGAAATTATGCGCAAAGCCAAGCGCGTGGCCGACTTCATGAGCCGAAAGCTGGCGAATGCGCGCAAGGGCAAGCTGCACCGGATCATCGGCATCGCCGCTATCGGTTTTACCTGCGCCGAGCAGGCCTTCAAAAATCATGCGGTCTTGGCGCACGCGTAGGCTGCCAAGATTGACATGCCCTTTGAGCATCTCGCCTGTGCGCGGATCAGATACGCCGCCGCCATAGGACCATCCGCGCGTTTGTCGGTGCACCCATTGCACCGTATTATAGCGAATATCGAGAGGATGAGCATCTACGGGCAAAAGCTCTACGCGGTAAGCGCCTTCCCATCCGGCGGCCTCAAAGGCCTCTTCCCACCACTGCGCGCCCTCAACAAGGGCAGAGCGAATAGGCTCAGGCGCGCCGCTATCAATATAGAATATAATTGGATTAACGACATTGCCGTCTGCGTCTCTTTCCAAGCGGTATCGACGCGCAAAACGCGTCTCAATCGGCGCGGAAAGTTCTGCCGAATAATTGTAATGTACTTGCTCGATCACGCCCGCGCGCGGGTCCGATAGACGCGTCTCAAAGCCGTCCTCGGGCAAACGGACAAAACTGTGATGCTGTATCAGCGTGACGTCTTTGCCATTAGCCGCCGTGGAGGACACTTCGCTTCCTGCATCGGCGGAGCTGAGCGTGAAGAACACATCGATCTCGACATTGTCCGGGAAAACTAAAACTTGGCTTGTGTCTACAAATGTACGGTCTGACTGCACCTTAAAACTACCTTGCTTAGCATCTTTTAAATACTGCACGAGGTTCAGACTGTCCGCCTCAAGAAACTCGGTTAAATCAACAACAGGGCCGTCTTTGGCGTCATCGATGATCGGTAAACTGGCCATAAAGGAGCGCGCAAAACTCTCGCGCACCGCGCGCGCTTCCAGCGGATTATTGGCGTCCGCGCGGTAGCGTAAATTCTCTTCTTCGACGATAATCTTATCGCCCATCCTGCGCAGCGTCACAATACGTCCGCCCTCGCCCCAGCCGCGATCAAGACCAACGGGATTAGACCCAAGCCCAGCCGTCAAGCGCGCCGAATGGATGAGGCGCAAGCTTACGCCATTCTCGTCGGGCGCCGGGAGTTTAGCCAGCACGCGGTTACTGGACTCGTTGACATAAATGTCAAAAAAGCCGGGCCGGTGATCTGCGCCGGATAAGGCGTCGGATTTACGATCAGCGGAAGATGATGTGCCCTGCGGTGAACAGGCGGCGCAAAACAGGACAAGAAGAAGGAGTAAATGTTTCATGCCCTCTTTTAAACAAGGATAAGAAGCTATGGAAAGAGAAGAAGTTTAAATTCGCCGATTACGCAGGGGTAAATAAAGGCCGCATGATTTTATGGCGACACTGCTCCATTTATGATCACCATTAATATTCCTTCCTCGAATGAATATAAATGGTGCAGGTGAGAGCGAAAAGCTCGAACCGAAACATGCGGGTTGGGTTGGCGGGCGGCAACCCGCAATCAAAAATGGTGCCCTGGAGAAGACTCGAACTTCCACTTCCATACAGAAACTAGCACCTGAAGCTAGCGCGTCTACCAATTCCGCCACCAGGGCA
>CALLBH010000188.1 GCA_938001945.1 uncultured Robiginitomaculum sp. | reverse complement strand
TATATATCAAGGGAAACCAAAGCCGTAATTAGCGCCTATAGCTGAGCTTATTCTGCCTCTTGCTCCTCAAGCCATTTTTCTAGCCAGTGAATATTGTAATCCCCGGACAGGACATCTTCTTGGTTGAGCAGGTCTTCGAAGAGCGGGATTGTTGTATTGACCCCGCCGACGACCATTTCGCCCAGCGCGCGCTTGAGGCGCAGAATCGCGCCTTCGCGGGTTTTGCCGTGTACGATGAGTTTGCCAATCAAGCTGTCATAATAGGGCGGAATTTTATATCCGGCATAGAGCGCGCTATCGAGGCGGACATTTAGGCCGCCCGGTGCGTGGAACTCTGTGATTGTGCCCGGCGAAGGCGCAAAGGTGCGCGGATGCTCGGCATTGATGCGGCATTCAATGGCGTGGCCGTGGAAATTGATGTCTTCTTGTTTGAAGGAGAGTTCCAGACCGGCGGCGACGCGGATCTGCTCGCGCACCAGATCAATGTCGGTGATTTCTTCGGTGACGGGGTGCTCGACTTGAAGGCGGGTATTCATTTCGATGAAGAAAAACTCGCCGTCCTCATAGAGGAACTCAATCGTGCCTGCGCCGCGATAACCGATTTTGGCCACGGCCTTAGCGACGATGTCGCCAATTTCTGTGCGCTGTTTAGATGTCAGAGCCGGAGAGGGCGCTTCTTCGAGGACTTTTTGGTTGCGGCGCTGCAGGCTGCAATCACGCTCGCCCAAATGCACGACATTACCGTGCGTGTCGGCCATGACTTGTATTTCGATATGACGCCCGCCCGTTAGGTAACGCTCAAGATACACTTCGCCATTGCCAAATGCCGCAATCGCTTCTTGTTGCGCGGCCATAAGCGCTTCGTCGAGATCATCCGCTGTTGGCGCAAGGCGCATGCCGCGCCCGCCGCCGCCTGCGGCTGCTTTAACAAGCAGCGGGAAGCCAACTTTCTTTGCAACTTCTCGCGCTTCTTCGAGCGTGGCCACGCCGCCATCGGAACCGGGCACAACGGGAATACCTGCTGCGGCGACTGTGGCTTTGGCCGTAATTTTATCGCCCATGATGCGAATATGCTCTGCCGTTGGCCCGATAAAAATCATGCCGTGAGCTTCGACAATTTCCGCAAATTTCGCGTTCTCGGATAGGAAACCATAACCGGGATGAACGGCGTCGGCATGCGTGATTTCGCAAGCGCTAATGATTGCAGGGATATTGAGATAGCTTTGCCCGACAGGCGCGGGGCCAATACAAACAGACTCGTCGGCGAGGCGCACATGCATGGCTTCGCGGTCGGCTTCGGAATAAACAGCTACGGTTTGCAGACCCATTTCTTTACAGGCGCGGTGAACGCGAAGCGCGATTTCGCCGCGATTAGCGATCAGAACTTTGCTTAACTTTGGCACTGCTCTAGCCGATCACAAATAGAGCTTCGCCGAATTCGACAGGCTGTGCATCCTCGACAAACATCTCACGGATTGTACCCGCCTTTTCCGCTGTGATGGGATTAAAAGTTTTCATGGCTTCAATCAGCATGATTGTATCGCCAACTTTGACGGTGTCGCCGACAGAGACAAATGAATCCGCTTCGGGGCTTGGGCGCGTATAGGCTGTGCCGACCATTGGGGATTTCTGCGCGTTGGCATTAGACGGCGCAGCGGCAGGAGACTCTGCGGCAGCAACTGGCGCGGGTGCTGCGGGTGCGGCCATGGCCATTGGCGCAGCGGCAGGCGCGCTCATCATAATGGGGGCAGAGCCGCCGCGCGCGACGCGGATTTTTAGCGTCCCTTTTTCCATCTCGATTTCAGACAAGTCTGTTTCGTTTAAAATCTTTGCCAATTCACGCACGAGCTTTGTTTCAGCTGTCGATGTCTTGGTCGTTTTGGATGGAGTTTTAGCCATGTGTCATGCTCTATGTAACGACCCGAAGGCCAGAATCTTATTGTATTGTCTTATACTAAATTTAGCGCCGCTTGCAGCCCTAAAAGGTAACTTTGCGCGCCAAATCCGCTCACTGTGCCATGTGCGCCCATCGCAACATAACTATGCGCGCGAAAGTCTTCTCGCGCGGCGGGTTGAGAGAGGTGAATTTCTATAACCGGAATGCCAATGGCCTTGACGGCGTCGTGAAGAGCGATGGAGGTATGCGTATATGCGGCGGGATTAATGAGCACTGCGCTGCCATAGCCGCAGGCCTTGTGGAGCTGATCAATGATCGCCCCTTCGCTATTATGCTGTGAAAATACAATGCCGCGCTCGCCCGCCGCATCTCGGCACATGGCTTCGATATCGGCCAAAGTTTCATGACCATAAATTTCAGGCTCACGCGTCCCGAGTAAATTCAGGTTGGGGCCGTTAATAATGTAAATCGGTTTTGTCATATGCTGTGCTTGCTTTATCTTGAAACAGTGTAACTACGTCAGTAGACCCCTATATGACAAGTCGAGATTAGGACGCTTTGATGAAGCTTAAAGTCAATGGAGAATGGGTGGAGGATTTGCCCGACGCGATGAGCGTCGCAGCGCTGCTCGCGCATTTGCAGCTGCCCGTGAAGAAAATCGCGGTCGAGCGCAACCTAGAGATCGTACCGAAATCGACGTTTGAAACAACCATTCTGGCCGATGGTGATCAGCTTGAAATTATACACTTTATCGGGGGCGGATAATGACCGACGCGAACCTAACCATTGCCGGACGTGAATTTGGATCCCGCCTGATTATCGGAACGGGTAAGTTCAAAGACTATGCCGAAAACGCAGCAGCGCTCAAAGCCAGCGGCGCGGAGATTGTCACCGTCGCGCTACGCCGCGTGAATCTGTCCAACCCCAACGAACCAATGCTGGTTGATTTTCTTGACCCTAAAGCGGTCACTTATCTGCCCAATACGGCGGGGTGCTTCACCGGCGAAGACGCCGTGCGGACGCTGCGTCTTGCGCGCGAAGCAGGCGGATGGAATTTGGTAAAACTCGAAGTGCTGTCTGATCCGCGTCATCTTTATCCGGATATGGAAGAGACTTTACGCGCGGCTAAGATGCTAATTGATGACGGTTTTGACGTTATGGTTTATTGCACCGATGACCCTGTTTTTGCCAAGAAGCTGGAAGACATCGGATGTTGCGCCATCATGCCGCTTGCTGCGCCTATTGGCTCAGGTCTCGGCATTCTAAATCCAGTTAATATCAGACTGATTATTGAACAATCATCTGTGCCTGTTTTGGTTGACGCCGGAATCGGAACGCCTTCCGATGCAGTATTGGCGATGGAACTTGGCTGCGACGGCATTATCGCCAATACCGCTATTGCGGGCGCGAAAGCCCCAGTCCTGATGGCCGAGGCGATGAAACATGCCGTAATTGCCGGGCGCAAAGCTTATTTGGCGGGGCGTATGCCGAAGAAAATGTATGCAGATCCAAGCTCGCCGCTAGCGGGATTGATTTAGTCGCCTCTAACTAAAACCGCATCAACCGGCGCGGCATCATCAATGAACATGCCGTTCTGGAGGAAATAGAGCGCTTGGCCAATCACCTCTGAATTGTTCATCATATAGGTGTGGCTAACATTGATCGTAACGTGATCGGCCATGCCTTCGACTTTGGTAAACTCAACGCCGACTTTGCCGTCATCATCGCCAGGGATTTTATTGGAAAGCAGGGGGTTAATCGATTTACTTCCCGCTATGATGCCGACTTCAAATTCAACAGGCGGCAGAGACGGCGGGAGGCCATCTGTGCCGAGCTGCGCGCCGGCCGGGCCGTTAAATAAATCAAACCCTACCCAATCGCCCATTTGATCGGGGATGTGGCTGCCTTGATTGGGCGGGCCCATCATGACGCTGCGGCCAAGGTTGTCGATTGTGTTATCTTTAAGATATTGACGTAGCAAAATTCCGCCAAGCGAATGCGTTACAAAATGAATCCGCGCACCCGGAGCGCATTCGGACAATGCGGCTTCAATAGTTGGCGCGGCTAATTCTTCAATTGTCGCTTTGCGCGATTTGTAGCCCTGATTGACGACTTGATAGCCTTGGCGTTTAAGCTCCCACTCGAGGCGAAGCATAGATCTCGGCGTTCGGATGAGTCCATGAAGCAGAACAACGCAATGCGTTTGCGGCGCGGCGAGGGGGTCAAGATCTTGGTTTTGTGCAATGGCATAAGGCGTTGAAACGCCCATAAGCGTGAGGGCCATAGCGGCAGCATTCGTTTTCATAACCCTATTTATCATGTTTCGCTCCTACCATAATAAAAATGTATGCGAAGTGAATTTACGGTCATGATGACTGCAGTGAAGCCTTACGCGGCCTCGGATGAAAGTGTTGTATTCGCCACCACGGGTTCGGATTTAAATGTAAGACTAAATATTGACCCTTTGCCAAGTTCAGATTTCAAGGTTAAATCGCCGCCCATTAAACGGGCAAGATTACGACTAATTGTAAGGCCAAGCCCCGTTCCCATATGCGTGCTCGAAGAGTCCTTTTTGGCCTGCGCAAATTGATCAAAGACATCTTTCTGTTCATCAGGCGAAATGCCAACCCCGGTATCGACGACATGTATTGTGACCATGTCGGTTTCAATGTCGAACAAGGCCGCAATCGTCACTGTTCCAGTTTTTGTAAATTTCAGCGCATTACTCACTAGGTTGCTTACGCATTGCCTGACCCGCGATGAGTCAATCATAAAGCGTTCGGGCAAATTAGGGTCTAAAACGAGCTCCAACTTTAAAGATATTTCATTAGCAACTGGCGTTTGCGCCTTTTTTATATCCTGCAACATGTCTCGAAGCGAACTTTCAGATGTTGCAATCTCGACCTGACCGGCTTCGATTTTCGACATATCCAGCACGTCATTAATGATTGCGCTTAAATGCTGCGAACTGCTGACAAGGATATCTGCTAAATCCGATAATTGCGTTTGTTGAGTCATGCGCAGCTGTTGTTGCAAGATCTGCGCGGCCATGAATACCCCCGAGAGCGGCGTACGGATCTCATGGGACATATTAGCTAAAAATTCTGATTTTGTCTTATTAGCAGCATCAGCATCAATCTTGGCCTTGGCCAACATTTTTTCGTTTCTAAAAGGCTCGGTGACATCTGATGTCGTAATGACATAGGTCCCGTCCGGCGTTTTATCATAGGTGCTTTTTATGCGGCGCCCGTTTGATGTGCTCACCTCCATAGTGCCTGAATTGAGTATCGTATTATAGATATATTCGACGCGCTTTGAGCGATCTTTAATTGAGCTGTCCGGTGAAAGTTCATCAACTTGGCGCGCAATACCGTCTTTTAAGGATATACCCGAATCCAGTGCGCTGTATAAAACAGGTAGATAGCTACGGATCGTTTTATTCGCAAATAATAGGTCTAAGTCTTGGCTGAAAATCGCAACACCCGTTTTAATCCAGTCCATTTGCGCGTAAATAGCCGCCACGGATTTAGGGTGTGTCACATTTGATATTTGAGATTTCGCGCTCATTCGGGGCTCCTATCTGAATATCGTGGAAGAATAGTAAATGTTGCAAGGAAGATTCGAAACGGGTCAAGTTGCATTCCACACCTTGTGTAAGCCGTATTTCTGATATTATAGCGGTGGCAAGTAAAGGATATCATGTCAAAATCAGTCATCATCATCGGAGCCTCCCACGCCGCGGCGCAGACATGTGTATCCCTGCGTCAGGGCGGATGGGACGGCGATGTTACCGTGATTGGCGACGAGGAGGTGTTGCCCTATCACCGGCCGCCATTGTCCAAAGATTTTTTGTCCGGACAAAAGACCATCGACGACATTCTGATCCGTCCTGAATGGGCATATATTGACGCAAATATTACAATGCGTCTTGGCGTGCGTGTGGGGTCGATCAACCGCGCTGAAAAAACAGTTCTGACAGATGAGGGCGAGGCATTGCCTTATGACAAACTTGTCCTGACGACGGGCGCGCGAATTCGCCGCCTGCCGATTGACGGGCAAGAATTGAATAATGTCTTTTATCTTCGTGATACGGCTGACGTTTTGGCGATTAAGGCAAAAGTCAAAACTGCCCAAACGGCCGTTATTATTGGCGGGGGATATATTGGTCTTGAAACCGCTGCGTCTTTGCGAAAACAAGGTCTTGACGTTACGCTTTTGGAGGCGATGCCGCGTATTTTGCAGCGCGTAACTGCGCCGCAGCTGTCGACATTTTACAAACGTATCCATGTCGAAGAAGGCGTAAATATTATCGAAAATATTATGGCGTCTAAAATCACTCAAGACGGTAAGGCTTTGCAGGTCACGACGGCCTGCGAGCAAAGTTTTAGCGCTGATATGGTGGTCATTGGTATTGGCGTAATTCCTAATATTGAGCTTGCCGAAATGGCCAGGCTGGCGATTGGAAATGGGATTGAAGTTAACCCATTTTGCCAAACATCTGATCCCGACATTTATGCTGCCGGTGATGTGACCTGGCATTACAATCCAATCTATGACTCTCATATTCGTCTCGAATCTGTGCCCAATGCCACAGAGCAAGGCAAAATTGTTGCGGCGCATATTAATGGCGCGCCCAAGCCGCATAATGCTTTGCCGTGGTTCTGGTCGGATCAATTTGATTTGAAGCTTCAAATTGCGGGTCTTTCTACAGGATTTGATGACGTGATTATTCGAGGTGACATTGATGGCTCCCGCAGTTTCGCGGCCTATTATTTCGAGGGTGAAAAATTCATTGCGGTTGACGCCGTCAACGCGCCCCGTGATTTTATGTTTGGGAAACTGGCGCTAACCAAAGGCGCGGCTCTTGATAAGGTGCGTATCGCCAACCTCGACAATGACCTTAAATCCTGCATAATAAAGCCCTCAAATTAGTGTCTCTGAATTGGGCAGGGGACGATGATCTCTGCCCAGCGTGTCGCAAAGTTATTCATTCAAAATGAGCAACAGCCCTTTAAGGTGATGCGCGCGCGCCGCCGCCAAAAATTTCGGCAATCGCTTGCTGCGTTGTGATGTGCTCCCACTGCGTGATCCCGCGCTGTGCGGGCACGGGTGGGGGCGAGGGGGTGCTTTTGGATGCGGCGTTTCGTTTGCGCGGCGCAGGTTTTGTGCGGGCGGGCGGCAAAGGCGCAGACCCGCCGCGTAACTCTGATGGAATAAATATAAGTGTCGGCATGAACTCATGACTGTGACGCGGGCGAGACGGGCGGCGCCCAAGGCTACATCCGCGCAGTAGGCTTGGTCCGCGTTTTATCGGCTCTAGGGCATATTCCAGGGTTCCAACATATGTATTTGGACACCAATCATCGGGCCGCGCGAAATGGCGGGTGCGCTCCGCCTCGGCGCGCAGTCGCGCGTGATGTTTATCCAGCCACCATTGCGGCGGCCGATTGCGATGCGCCGCGGCAATCTGCGCCGCCTCACTTGCCTTGCGCTGCTCCCATGATGACATTTTGCGCTCTCCGCCCAGCGCCTCCATCACGCGCCCGCGCCAAGCGGGGCAGGCCAAAATATCCAGTCTGCGCTGCACCCAACGGTTCACGTTCTCAATCTTGCGGATGCGCGAAGACAGTCTTTCAACCTCCCGCCCAATAATAAACTGCGCTTTCCCAACCGGCAGTTTTGCGAGAAGCAAACACATCTTAATGAGATGTCCGCGCATGGCCTCAGCACAGAAATATGTCGCATAACGGTTCATGATTACATCATAAGCGCAAATGCTAAGGCAGGGATTATTTATTTTATCGGTGAGATTGTGTCCCGTGCATCCGCGCTTAACATGGCAGAGAAATTCAACGTATGGTTGTCATATTCCGTGACAGTTTTTCCCGGGCGATGTTCGTAAATATCACCGACTTTGAAGTCGTCATAATACCAGCTAAAGGTTTCGCGGTAGCGATTTTCGCCAACCTTTTTTAGGTGTCCAACCATATTGTTTCCCGTCTGTTTGGGCCTAATCCCTCTTGGCGTAGGCCAGCACCCGCTGCGCGGATTTCACGACCGGGGCTTCGATAAATTTTCCGTCCAGTAGCGCGACGTTCCCGCCTGCGGATTGATAGG
>CALLBH010000187.1 GCA_938001945.1 uncultured Robiginitomaculum sp. | reverse complement strand
GTTTTACCGATGAGGCTTTGGTTGAACTCTGTTTGCTGCGTGGCGAGGAGTTCTTGGAGGCGGGACAGGCGCGCGGATTTGACGTCTTCGGGGACTTGGTTGGGTAAGTCGGCGCCAGGCGTTCCGGGGCGAATGGAGTATTTAAAACTAAATGCGCTGCCATATCCAATTTCGCGCACGGCCGTCATGGTCGCTTCGAAGTCTTCGTCCGTTTCGCCGGGGAAGCCGACGATGAAATCAGAGGACAAGGCAAGATCAGGCCGCGCCGCGCGGATGCGCGCAATTAAGTCGCGATACTCGGCATATGTATGGCCGCGGTTCATGGCTTTGAGGATTTTATCGCTCCCGGCCTGCAGCGGCAGATGCAGATACGGCATCAATTTTGTTTCGTCGCCATGGGCGGCAATCAAGGCTTCGTCCATATCGCGCGGATGGGATGTGGTGAAACGGATGCGGTCAATGCCGCCAATTTTGGCGACATGCTTCACGAGCTCGCCAAGGCCAAACTCCGGCGCGTCGCTGCCTGCCGGAGATTTACCGTGATAGGCGTTGACGTTCTGACCCAGCAGCGTGACTTCGCGCACGCCTTTGGCGGCCAGCGCTCGGATTTCAGCGACGATCTGATCTACGGGGCGAGAGACTTCTGCGCCGCGCGTATAGGGGACGACGCAAAATGTGCAGAATTTATCACAGCCTTCTTGGATGGTGACGAAGGCGGCAAAGCCTTTGACGTCGCGCTCTATCGGCAGTTCGTCAAATTTTTCCAGCGTGTCGAAATCGGTTTCCAGAACTTCGCCGCTATTACGGGTCAGGCGCGCAATCATTTCGGGTAATTTGTGATAGGTTTGCGGGCCGAGCACCATATCGACAACGGGCGCGCGCCGCGTAATCTCTGCGCCTTCGGCCTGCGCAACGCAGCCCGCGACAGCAACAGTCATTTCGCCTTCGCCAGCGGCCAGCTTGTCTTCTTTCATTTTACGCACGCGGCCCAGTTCAGAATAGACTTTCTCGGCGGCTTTCTCGCGAATGTGGCAGGTGTTGAGAATAACAAGGTCTGCACCCTCGGCGCTATCGCTAGGGGCGTAGCCAATGGGGGCCAAAATATCGGCCATGCGCTGGCTGTCATAGACATTCATCTGGCAGCCATAGGTTTTGATGAAGACTTTTTTGGCATTTGGATTCGTTGGCGAAGTCTCGGGCGTTTTCGCCGTCGCGACATCCTTTGACATTAGCGTTTGCACGCGCTTGCTCTCAATATCTAAAACCTTAGCCATAAGGTGCTCTCATCATCATTAAGGTGAGGGCGGGATAAAGCGCAAATGCGCGAGAAATGCAAGCCGCGCGGGCAGGCGTTATTTGAGATGTTTCGCGAGAAAGGCTTCGACATCGCCCAGCGTGGTCTTGATCGGTTTGCCGTGATCAATTTGCGATCCGTCCGTGCTATATTCCCCAAGGTCTTGGCGCAGGCTGTGGCTGCTCTCGGCTTTTTCGATATACGTCAGCTCAAATGCTTTATCCTTGGCCGCATCTCTAAAAGCGCGGGCTTGGCGAATGGGAACGGTATCATCGAAATTACCGTGAATAAGCAGAATGGGCATATTTATCTTGTCGGTATTATGCGTTGGAGAGTAAGCGCGCAGTTCCTCGCTCTGGGTCGTCGGATTGCCGATGCGGTCGTGAATGGACTCTTCTGCGCCGATATATCTGTTATATTTTTCAATAAAGAAATTTGCCTGATCTTCGATGTCGGCCACGCCATTTATGGAGACCGCGCATTGATATAGCTCGGGCGTATCAATCGTCGCCCATAGCGCGGCGTATCCGCCATAGCTCATGCCCATGATGCAGACTTTATCCGCGTCGGCTAGTCCGTCCTTGATCATAGCGTTTACGCCGTCGGTCAAATCATTCTGCATCGCGCGGCCCCATTGTTGATAGCCGGAGAGCTCAAAGCTTTGGCCAAAGCCTGTCGAGCCTCTGAAATTGGGTTGGACAACGCGGTAGCCTCGTGACGCCAGATAAAGCGCGACGCCGTCAAATCCGTAATAATCGCGGGCATGCGGCCCGCCATGGGGCAGCATAATCAGCGGCGCATTTGCGGTATCAGATTTACCGAGGGGATGGGTAACATAGGATGAAATCGCAACGCCGTCGCGCGCGGTATAGTCATAAATCGTGGTGCGGGCATAGGCCTTCGGGGTTGTGCCGTCATAGCTATCGACAAGATGCTCTATGGATTTCGCCGCACTGTCATAGATGTAATAAGCGCCGGGTTCCTGAGGTCCGCTGACATAGAGGCTCCAGATATTATGGTCCTCGCTGTTATGAGTCAGATAGACATTTGTTTGATCACCAAAATATTTAACGAGGCCATCCATGCGTTTTTGATGGGCCGGGTCGACAAAGGTATATTTTATCAAATCAGGCGCAAAGGCTGCGCCGATATAATATCCATTGCGATCATCTACTGGGAAGGAGAAATCAGCGCGCGGGTCAGACGCGACTTTGCGTCCTTTTCCTCTGGATTTTAGATTAGATTGAAAAATAGCAGATGTGGGCGAAGGGGATTCGGTTTGATATATATAGGCCATGTTGTCTCGGCCAATACCAGCCAAACCAATCTTACGAGTGTCTTCGTAGTCAACTTTAAGAAATGTGCCCCGGCTGGATAGAAATCTTATATCTCCCGTTTTTTGATTTCTATTGACCTTTGAGACGACACCGCCTTTGGCGTTGAGAAAATAATTTGCTGTGTCCGCATTGCCTTTGTGGATGCGTTTTACCCCTCCGGTGTTAATATCAATTCTGTGAACGTGGAGCTTTCCATCCACTAATGTCTCTACCGCAATATATCCCGGCATGCCGCTCAGCACTGTTATGTCACCGGGCGACCAGGGCTGCTTGTCAATTTTCGAATCATTGGCGTATAGCTCTACCCCGTTGGTGCCGTCGCGGTTTATAATGGCCAAGCTGTTGCGAGTTTTAATTTTGATGAAACGCTCAGTCTGCGTGCCGCCATCATCGCCAAACCCTGAGGTTAGCTTCAAACGACCAGACGTTGTTTTGGCCAGCACAATGCGGTGATCATCAATCCATTTGGACCATACAATATCAGCATCATCTAAAGCAATGATCTGCGGCGGCGCGTCTGACCCTATTCGGCTGATGAGGAGCTGCTTTTGTAATGGATTGCGATAATCCATCAGCATAACATATTGTCCGCTCGGTGAAAGCCTGACTTGCCCAAATTGTTTTTGCGGAAAGAAAGCGTCAACCGGCGCGGGTGATTGCGCCAAAGTTATGGCCGGCAGTAGCGCGGTAATGAGGAGGATAAAGACCAGAAATTTTACAGTTTTTAGCAAAGTCATAGACCTGTATATCATTTCAGAATGATGCAATGATAAGTCGTGCACATCGATATGGCAATGGATTGCGCAGTGTTGCCGGCTGTGCCAGAACGCGATTAATTTCCAGATCAAGAAAGCCCGACATGGCCTCTACTCTTAAAAAAATGAAATCCACTGAAACACCCGACCTATCGGTCGTCATTCCGGTTTATAATGAAGAAGATAATGTCGGCCCGCTCGCGCGTGAGGTTGACGCTGCGCTGTCGCATATCAATCATGAAATCGTCTTCGTAAATGATTGCAGCACGGACGCGACGCTGGAAAATTTAACGGCGCTTAAAGCGGAGCTGCCGCAATTGCGTGCTGTGTCGCACCGCGCCAATGCGGGGCAGAGCCGTAGCGTGCGCACGGGGATACTTGCGGCTAAGGGCGCGGTGATTGCGACGCTGGATGGGGACATGCAGAATGATCCGGCCGATATTCCCGCGATTTATACCCGTCTAATGAGCGACGACGCGCCGGAGAATTTGGCGCTCATTGGCGGGGACCGCACGGCGGGGCGCAAGGATACATGGTCTAAGAAACTGGGGAGCCGTATTGGCAATGGTATTCGCAAGAA
>CALLBH010000186.1 GCA_938001945.1 uncultured Robiginitomaculum sp. | reverse complement strand
ATCATGCCCGCATCGACCATAGCACGCAATACTTCTTGCGCGCGAGCTTGGGCTGCGGGCAGGTTGAGGCGCGGATCGTATTTGGACGGCGCTTGGGGGAGACCCGCAAGCATAGCGGCCTCGGCGAGGGTCACTTCGGTTGCGCTTTTACCAAAATAGCGCTGCGCCGCGGCTTCAATCCCATAACTTGATCCGCCCAAATACATGCGGTTCATATAAAGCTCGAGTATCTCAGTTTTAGAGAGTTTCGTCTCAAGACGCTTGGACAAGATCGCTTCTTGAACTTTACGTTTGTAAGTTTTCTCAGGCGACAGGACGAGGTTTTTAACAAGCTGCTGGGTCAACGTCGATGCGCCTTGGACTTTGTCTTGGGCTTTGAAATTGGCAAAGAGCGCGCGCAAAATGGCTTTATTATCGACGCCTTCATGCTCGAAAAAGCGTTGGTCTTCGATGGCGAGAAACGCATTAGGCAAATAGGGAGGTAAATCTTTGATCTGGTGGATTTTACCAAAATAAGGGCCGCGATGACCGATGATTTTGTCGTCCTTATCCATCAAGGTAATGCTGGGGCGTACATTTAACTGCCACATTGATTGCTTGGTCGGCAGGTCAGGCAGGCCTGATAAAAAGAAACGACGGCCTTCGAAATATCCGAGTGTGCCGAGTATCAATAGCACAGCAAAGACGGCCAAAACCCATTTGGCCCGTTTCTTTTTGCGGTTATCATTGGCCGCATGGATATCTGCACGATATGTCGCCATGTTGCCCCCTATCGCAATTTGGTTCGCGTCGCTAGCATGGTTACCACACAATTTATGGACGAAATTATGGCAGAAAAGTTTTGGGAAACAAAAACTTTGCGCGAGATGAGCAAGACGGAGTGGGAATCGCTCTGTGATGGCTGCGCGAAATGCTGCTGCATCCGCCTCGAAGATGAGGATGACGGCGCGATTTATGTCACTAATCTATCGTGTAAATTACTGTGCACGAAAACTGCGCAGTGTAGCGATTATGAAAATCGCAAAACCTATGTTCCTGATTGCGTCCAAATCACGCCCGACAAAGCCGAGCAGCTTAAATGGATGCCCAAAACCTGCGCCTATCGCCTCATTGCCCACGGGGAACCTTTGCCGGATTATCATCACTTGATTAGTGGTTCTCGGCAAACGATCCACGATGTTGGAATGAGCGTCGCGGGCGCGGTCATGAGCGAAGTCGAAGTGCCCGAAGGGCATCAATATAAGTATATCACCCAATGGCCGGGCGAGGATGAGATTTAATTCATCCTTGATGGACGCGGCAGGCCTATATTTGGGTCATGACAGATTCCAACTCTAAAAATATCGCTCATATAGACAGCGCCATTGTGTGCTTGCTCGATCAACTTGGCCAATTAGCCGGTGAGGCAGAGGGCGATCCGCCCACGGACCGTATGGATAAAATTGCCAAATCGATTTCCGTTCACATCAAGGCTCACGCTGACATCGTTGAGCATAATCGCAAACTCTCTAAACAAGCGCAGCAAGTGAAATATACCCGATATGAAGACATGCCTCCACCCAGCCCTGAAGATCGCGAGCGCTTCAAAGCGCGATTCCTTGATCTCATCGATAAACTCCAATCGGGACAGCATGTCCCGGATCATCCCGAAGAAACTTTCAACGCAGGAAATAATTGACAGTCTTGAATTCTGGAATTTTCTTTGGGCGCGCAAAGATCAAAAGCCTCCCTCCGCGGATTGGCTCATTTGGCTTCTACTTGGCGGGCGCGGGAGCGGCAAAACGCGCACCGGCGCAGAGTGGGTGCGCGAGCAAGTCCATACCGGCCGCGCGCGCCGCATCGCGCTGGTCGCGCCGAGCTATAATGATGCCCGCGAAGTGATGCTGCACGGCGAGTCGGGACTGATGAATATTGGTTATCCGAGTGAGCGGCCAAAATATATTAGTTCGCGGCGCGTATTGGAATGGCCCAATGGCGCGGTCGGGCAGATATTTTCCGCCGAGGAGCCGGACGGTCTTAGGGGGCCGCAATTTGACGCGGCATGGGCTGATGAATTTTGCGCGTGGAGTTATCCCGAGGCGACTCTGTCAAATTTACGTCTTGGCCTGCGATTGGGACAAAACCCCAAACTCGTGATGACGACCACGCCCAAGCCGCTTGGGGCTTTGCGGCGCTTGATGGAAATGCCTGGCGTCTATGCCTCGCGGGCCAGCACAGCGGATAACCCTTATCTGGCCGCGAGTTTTCACCGCGCAGTCCAAGAGACTTATGGCGGAACGCGCATCGGACGACAGGAGCTTGGCGGTGAGCTCCTTGATGATTTTGAGGGGAGTCTTTTCCCGCGTGCATTGCTAGAGGCGGCATTGAGAAAGACCGCGCCCGAACGTTTTGATAAAATTATCCTTGCCCTCGACCCGCCTGCCACGACGGGCGAGAACGCCGATAGCTGCGGAATGATCGCCGCTGGCGTGATCGGGGAGGGGATTGCGGCGCGCGCCTATGTTCTCGCCGATGTGACCGTTCAAGGCTTATCGCCGGAGGGCTGGGCGCGGCGCGCGATAACGCAAGCTCAAATCTTTGACGCCGATTATATTCTTGCTGAGGTCAATCAAGGCGGCGACATGGTGGCGACCATCATCAATTCTATCGACCCCTCTATGCCCGTGCGCAACGTTCATGCCACGCGCAGTAAAACACGCCGCGCCGCGCCTGTCGCCGCGCTGTATGAGCAAGGCCGCGTCAAGCATTGCGGCGTGTTCAAAGCGCTTGAGGATGAGCTTGCGCGCATGGGAAGCTCAGCTGCAAAAACAAAAAGCCCGGACCGCGTCGACGCGCTCGTCTGGGCTGTGACGGATTTGCTCCTCAGCAAAGGCGGCGTTGGGCGGATGCGGAGTTTGTAGATAGAAATATATGTTTCTATTTTGTTCTCATTTTGATATGATTCACTATGGAACCCATCGCACTCATTGTCGGCGCTATCGCGCTCGCCCTTTACCTTCTGCGCCCTAAATGGTCTGCGCCGAAAATCAAACCGATTGATCGGAAACAGCTTAGCGATTTTTCTATCAAGCCAAGTCTTTTCGTAAATGCTCCCGAGCGCGCAATGTATCATGCGCTAAGCCGCGCATGCCCGCGCGGCTATGCCGTGATGAGCAAGACGCGCATGGAAGATGTGATTGGGCCGCGTGCAGGACTACCACGCGAGTATAGTTATGGCCTTCGCGGCCGCGTAAAATCGCGCCATTTTGACTTTCTGATTATCGACATAAGCGGACGTCCCGTCGCGGCTGTTGAAGTGGATGGCCGCGCGCATAATTCAAGCGCGGCCAGGGTCAATGATGATGTGAAAACGTCGATTTGCGCGGGCGCAGGCTTGTCACTGCACCGTATAAGTGTTGGCGAGGATTTTGGTCTATTCGCGCAAAACCTCTTTTCGGGTTTACCGCAACACAAAATCGCCTCATAGCTCAATTATTACGGCACTTTACGGTGATAATTAACTCAGAATTAACCCTGTTTTGACCATGTTGGCGCCGATTCTGGAGGACTTATGGGACTGTTTAAAAAAAGCAAAGCGCCGCGGCGTGACGCCGATATTGAGCGGGCAGACGCGGCTTTGGCAGGTCTAAATGCTGAAATGGCGGCAAGCTTGATTACGCTGGCCTCTAAGACAGGCGAGATTGAACCTCTGATTGAGGCTGTCGAGTCGATGGCCAAGGCAAATTCGCTGTTCACGCAGTCTTCTATCACGCGCGACCATGTCACAATTCAAAAGGCTCTTGGCGATACTTTGCTTAAAATTGGCCGCAAAGAAGAAAACCGCCGCGCTCTCAACGCCTCTGTTGCGGCTTATCGCGGCGCGATCACAGTGTCCTCTATGCTCGGTGAGGCGCAACTTCGCCGCGCGTCCAAAAAGAACCTCTCATTGGCGCTTAATCTGCTCGGTCACGATCCATCTGCAGATACATCCTCGCATTTCGCGGCGTAAAATAGCATAATTTCAGCCGCTTAGCGGATTTTTCAATAGATACATCCTTGCCCCGCCATTTTGCGGTAGCTTTCAGCCATGGTCGGAAATGACCGTCTTGGCCCGGAGCGGCTCTCACCTATGAGGGCGTCCGGATAGCAATCGGATAATCTATGAAACATTGGCTACGGCCCTTCGCGGCGCGCTCTGCGTCTGCGGATATGTATGCGCCCTCTCAAAAATCAGCGCTGCCTCTTCAATCTCTTTTCGCGGTGCATGGCGCGGGCCGCGCAAGCTGGACGCCGCGCAATTACGCCGCTCTGTCGCGCGAGGGTTTTCAGCGTAATGCAATTGCCTATCGCTGCGTGCGCCTAGTGGCAGAGGCCGCCGCTTCGGTGGACATTACGGTCACGCGAAATGGAGAGGCGACGGCAAATGATCCCGCCGCGCAGCTTTTGCGCCGCCCGCATCCCCATTGTGGATATTCGGAATTGATGGAGCAGATTTACGGCTACCTCCAATTATCTGGGCAGGCTGTATTCCAAGCCGCGCTGGTTGATGAAATCCCCGGCGCGCTCTTTGCGCTACGCCCTGACCGCGTTCAAACTGTGACCCGCCGCGATGGACAAATCTTGAGGTATGAATATGAGGCAGGCGGACTAAAACGTAGTTTTGCCCATGACTCGCTGGGCGGTAAAAACGTCATCCATACACTCTCGCTCTTCCATCCCACCGATGACCATGCGGGTTTCTCTCCGCTTGCGGCGGCGGCAAATGCCATTGACGTGCATAATGCGGGCGGGGTGTGGACAAAGGCGCTTTTGGATAATTCGGCGCGGCCCTCAGGCGCGCTGATTTATAAAGGCGCGGGCGGGGCAGACCACTTAACTGAGGCGCAATTTGATCGCCTGAAAACTGAACTCGAAGGCAGCCATAGCGGCCCGCGCGCGGCGGGGCGTCCGCTCTTGCTTGAGGGCGGGCTTGAATGGCGACCTATGGGCTTAACGCCTGCCGATATGGATTTCACGCAGGCGCGCCGCGAAGCCGCCCGCGAGATTGCCTTAGCGCTGGGCGTGCCGCCCATGCTGCTCGGTATTCCGGGTGATAATAGTTACGCCAATTACCGCGAAGCCAACCAAGCCTTCTGGACGCAGACCATCGCCCCGCTCGTGCGTAAAACGGCGCAAAGTTTGGAAGGCTGGCTGCGCCCGTGGTTCGGCCATGACCTGACGTTATCTGCGAATTTCGATGATGTGCCCGCCATGGCCGCGCAGCGCGAAGCGCTATGGTCGCGATTGGCGGCGGCAGACTTTCTCACCGATGACGAAAAGCGCGCGCTCGCGGGATTGCCCAAACGGGAGACTGCACCATGAGCGGGGCCATAGAAGCGCCGGTCTGCGTTAGCGTCCCCAACAAGGTCGACCGCACGCTGAATATGTCGATTATTTTCGCGATATTTGTGCAAACGGCGGGCGCATTATTATGGGCGGGCGCAGCCGCGGCGCGATTGCAAAGTCTGGAGAGCCACGCCGAGGACGCGCGCGACGTCAATGAACGGCTCGCGCGCATTGAAACCCAAATCACCATGACGCGGCAATCCATGGACCGCATCGAAGGACGGCTTGACCACCAAATCAATGGAGGCGGGCAATGAGCGAAAATGAATTACGCATTAGCGGTTATGCCAGCCTATTTGGCGCGCGCGATTTGTCGGGTGATATCGTCCAGCGCGGGGCCTTTAGCGCGAGCCTGCTGACACGCGGCGGCAAGCCTTTGCCCATGCTGCTTGGCCATGAAACGCAGCGCCCCATTGGCGTGTGGGAGCGCGTCTTTGAGGATGCCTCTGGCTTATTTGTTTCAGGCAGACTCATCGGCGGG